>NZ_JBFUIQ010000027.1:0-51304 GCF_056401795.1 Peribacillus sp. P4_D6 | reverse complement strand
ACCTATCATAGAGATGACCACATCACCATTGAAGAAGATGGGTTCGCTACCTTCCCCGTTCATGGAAAAAGCGTATCCGTATGGGCCTTGAATAATCCACTCTAAAAAGAGATAGCAAGGAACGGCATGTCTTTTGCAGATATGCTGTTCTTTGCTGATTACACCACCCAAGAAGATTTGGAAAAAGATAATTTTTCCATTACAGTCAATCATGGTAAGATAAGGGGAAAAGGAGTTGAAGGAAAAGTGAAAAATGAAATCATTGAAAGATTCACTTCTTATGTGAAAGTGGATACCCAATCGAATGAGGAAAATCCCTCATGCCCTTCTACACCCGGACAGCTGACCTTGGCAAATGCATTGGTCAAGGAACTTCAATCCATTGGGATGAAGGATGTGACAATTGATGGGAACGGCTATGTCATGGCAACCTTGCCAGCCAATTCAAATAAGGATGTTCCGACAATCGGTTTCTTGGCCCATGTCGATACAGCAACGGATTTCACCGGAAAAGATGTAAAACCGCAAATCGTCGACAACTATGATGGCAAAGATCTTACTTTACATGAAAAATTGGATGTCATTCTTTCACCTGATGATTTTCCTTCGCTTAAGAACTATAAAGGGCATACCTTGATTACGACGGATGGGACAACCCTGTTGGGAGCAGATAATAAGGCTGGAATTGCCGAAATCATGACTGCCATGGATTATTTGATCAAGCATCCGGAAATCAAGCATGGAAAAATCCGTGTTGCTTTTACCCCCGATGAGGAAATCGGCAGGGGACCCCATAAGTTTGATGTAGATGCTTTTGGTGCCCAATTTGCCTACACCGTGGACGGTGGCCCGCTTGGGGAACTTGAATATGAGAGCTTCAATGCAGCATCGGCCAAAATCCTGATCAAAGGGACGAATATTCACCCTGGTACGGCTAAAGGAAAAATGGTGAATTCGGCAAAAATCGCCATGGAATTCCATAATATGCTCCCAGCGGCAGAAGCACCGGAATATACGGAGGGTTACGAAGGATTTTATCACCTGCTTTCCTTTCATGGTGATGTGGAAGAGACCAAGCTTTCTTACATCATCAGGGATTTCGACCGCCAAAGATTCAATGAACGCAAGGAATATATAACAAAAGGAATCGAAGATTTAAAAGAAAAATATGGGCAAAACCGATTCCAGCTCGAATTACACGACCAATACTTCAACATGAAGGAAAAAATTGAGCCTGTGAAGGAAATCGTGGATATCGCCCATGAAGCAATGGAGAAACTCGATATAAAACCGAAAATCTCGCCAATACGCGGTGGTACGGACGGATCTCAATTATCGTATATGGGCCTGCCAACACCCAACATCTTTACGGGCGGGGAGAACTTTCATGGAAAATATGAGTTTATTTCCGTTGATAATATGATATTGTCCACTAAAGTGATCGTTGGCATTGCATCACTTTTTGAAGAAAAAGCAAAGTAGCTTGATACGAAATATCTATTGAAATAAACCCCCAGACTTCAAGTCTGGGGGTTTTCAATAGATATTAAGCGCGTTTCCAGTGACGGTGCTTGGCAATTGCCTCGATAAAGGCAGAACCGCTATTTTGATCCGTAACAGCTACAATGCCTGAAGCTGGATCATTGGAAATGATGCCTGCCTTCGATAAGATCATGGCCCCTTCTTTTCCCGCACCAATCGCTTTGAAATGATTGTAGGCTTCATCAACAAAGTAAATGGGTTCCTTGGATGCCATTAAAGCATCGACACTCCCCTGCCCCCCTGCCACATATACAGCATCGAAAAGTACCGAATCGGCTGTCAGGAATGTCTGGTTCACCTCGACCTGCTGTCCTTCAGAACTTGTAACCACTCCACGATTATGACTGATGAATTCAGCCGTTATACCTGCCGATTTAAATGATTCCAAGACTTGATTAACCTCTGAACCGTTGAAACCATCTGCAGCCAAGATTGCCACTTTTCTTGTTGCGGCCGTGTTCACTTTCATTTGCTCCTGGCTTAAAGCCGGAGAAGCCAAGTCCATTTGAACCTCAATTTTGTTGGCTGGAGGATTCACGCCCACTCCCATGGCGATCGTTTTGGCCAGTTCAACATCCACATTGCTGAACATCTCGACAATTTGCTGCTGAACATCCTTACTTTTCACTTTTCCCACTTCAAAGTGGAAAGCCTGAATAATATGCTCCTTCTCCACTTCCGTCATGCTATTCCAAAATAGTTTAGCCTGGCTGTAATGATCCTTGAAGCTTTCACTGCGCTGCCGGACCTTCCTGCCATCGACCTTCTCCTGGTAATGTGCATAGCCGCCTTCCCCTTCCGAAGCAGGTTCAGGAGAGTTGCCTGCAAGGGAGTTTTTGTGGTAGCTGACCGGCCCTGGATTTATTGACATCCGGTGCATGCCATCGCGCTGATTATTATGAACGGGGGCAACCGTCCTATTAATCGGTAGCTCATGGAAGTTCGGTCCTCCCAATCTGGATAGCTGGGTATCGGTGTATGAGAATAAACGTCCCTGAAGCAGCGGATCATTTGAAAAATCAATACCCGGTACAACATGCCCCGGATGGAAAGCTATCTGTTCCGTCTCTGCAAAAAAGTTATCCGTATTTTGGTTCAAAACCATTTTTCCGATTATTTTAACCGGGATTTGTTCTTCCGGCCATAGTTTAGTAGGATCAAGGATATCAAAGTCGAATTTGAATTCATCTTCCTCCTTAATCATTTGGACGCCAAATTCAAATTCAGGATAATTCCCGGTATCTATCGCTTCCCACAGATCTTGGCGGTGAAAATCAGGATTCTTCCCTGCAATTTTCTGTGCCTCATCCCAGACAAGGGATTTTACTCCCAGTACAGGCTTCCAATGGAATTTAACAAAATGGGCCACGCCTTGTTCATTTACAAAACGGAATGTATGGACACCAAACCCTTCCATCATCCGGAAACTTCTCGGTATGGCCCTATCAGATAGGTGCCACATGACCATATGTGCCGTTTCTTCATTGTTGGCGACGAAATCCCAAAACGTATCATGGGCAGATGCCGCCTGAGGTATTTCGTTATGAGGCTCCGGTTTAACCGCATGAATTAAATCCGGGAACTTAATGGCATCCTGGATAAAAAATACCGGAATATTATTTCCGACCAAATCATAGTTTCCTTCCTCCGTATAAAACTTTGTGGAAAATCCCCTTACATCACGGACCGAGTCTGCCGATCCGCGGGAACCTGCCACCGTGGAGTAACGAACGAATACTGGTGTCTTGACTGAAGGGTCTTGAAGAAACTTGGCTTTTGTATATTCGGTCATCGGTTCATATACCTGAAAATATCCATGTGCTCCAGATCCACGCGCATGGACAATCCGCTCAGGAATACGCTCATGGTCAAAATGAGTCATTTTTTCACGAAAATGAAAATCCTCCATCAAAGTTGGACCACGGGTTCCCGCTTTCAAAGAATGCTCATCCTCAGAAACACGCAAACCTTGGTTAGTCGTCATCTTTTTCCCATTATCGTCCACTCGATATTGATCCAGCTGCCGCTGCTTACTTTGCCCATTGATTCTTCCGCTTTCATTTGCTTTCGTCATCCCACTCAATCCCTCCATGTCTAAGAATTCAGATTAAATCGCGTTGTTTATTGTCTACAGGGTCGTTGACTTCGACTCCAGGCACTCGCTTTCCGCGGGCGGTCCGTGAGCCTCCTCGGCGCCTTTGCGCCTGCGGGGTCTCCCCTGGACTCGCTTTTCCCGCAGGAGTCCTGCACCTTACGTTCCAATCAACTTTGTTTTAAAATTAGATAAACCCCTTTTTTCTACAAACAGATGTATTTATTGTTTCGAAATAATCGCATTATCCTTCCTCATATACCACTCTGTTTTGACGGTTAAACAGAATTTGGAGAAAGAATCTTAACCTCCTCATAAACAAAAAAACTACTATTTCAGTGAGGACGGATCATTTCGGGGGAGGGCGAATTATCTGTGTGTAGGTCGAATTTTCCCCCGGTAGGTCGAATTCTTCCTGTCCCCAGTTTTGAATAAAAAGAAGCGGGAAGACCGATTTTCGGTCTTCCCGCTTCTTTTTATTCGACATCTTTAGTTCTTAAAGGCCTCTGAAACCTTCAAAAGCTTGCCTTTCACTTTCGTATTTTTCATCACTTTCAAGACAAGCGGTCCCTTTTCATTCAATATTTCCACATAAGAAACATTATCCTGGATCGTAATGATCCCGATGTCCTCTGCATTCACTCCATCAATCTTTGCGATGGTTCCGACAAAATCCACAGCCCTGAGTTTCTTTTTCTTGCCGCCATTAAAATACAGCTTCATGATTTGTTTATTCAATTGTTCACTTTTATCTTTTTTGATTTTTGGACGGGCTTCCAGTTTGGCTTCGAATTCCGTTTTTTTATTGGAAACTTCCTCTTTAGATGGAGCAGTCATCTTAGGGATTTCAAAACCGATATATCCTTGGATCTCGGTAAGGAATTTGTCTTCGTACGGCGTCACAAAAGTAATGGCTTTTCCTTTTTTACCGGCACGGCCCGTTCTTCCCGTTCGATGTACGTAACTTTCCTTTTCCAATGGCAGGTCATAGTTAATTACATGGGTTATATTGTCGATGTCAATTCCACGGGCAGCAACATCTGTTGCAACCAAATAGCGGAATTCACCTCTTCTGAATTCATTCATCACTGCAAGGCGATCTTCCTGAAGCATGCCGCCGTGAATCATATCACACGGATATTCCAGCTCCAGCAGCTGTTCACATACTTGATCCACCCTATCTTTCGTCCGGCAAAAAATGATGCAGCTATCGGGGTTTTCAATGATGGTTACGTCTCTAAGCAGGGAAAACTTATCATCTTCTTTCACTTCTATAAGGGCATGTTCAATTTTCTCCGTCGTTAAACCCTTTGCTTTGATTTCAATATCCAAAGGATCTTTCATATATTGCTTGCATAGTTTTTTTATACTCTCAGGTAATGTAGCAGAGAACAGCATGGTTACTCGATCTTTCGGAAGCTCCTTAATAATGGCTTCCACTTGTTCGATGAAGCCCATATTCAGCATTTCATCCGCTTCATCTATAACTAAATGAGTTAAGCGTTCCAAGGCGAATGTCCCTTTCTCGATATGATCCAGAACACGACCCGGGGTTCCGACGACTACATGGCTTTTTTGTTTCAATTCCGCTTTTTGCAGTGCGAATGGATGCTTTCCATAAACTGCAGTAGCCTTTATCCTCTTAAATCTGCCAATATTCGTAATATCCTCTTTTACCTGCACGGCGAGCTCACGTGTCGGTGTTAGAATAAGCGCCTGAGGCTTATTCTCTTCCCAATCGACCATTTCGCAGATCGGTATGCCGAATGAAGCGGTCTTGCCGCTTCCTGTTTGCGATTTAACGACAAGATCCCGCTTTTTCAGCGCCACTGGAATCACTTCGCGCTGTACTTCGGTTGGACGTTGATATCCCAAGCTTTCTAATGCCCTAACAATTTCATCGCTTAATGTATAATCAGTAAAACTCAATTCATTCATATAACAGCCTCTTTTGTTGTTTAGTATGTTGCTTTATTGTTCCCATAATCGTAATTTCCTTATACAGAGTTCTATTATACGCGATATGCATCGATAAACCTTGTAATATCCAAATTCAATTGTTCTATTTCAATATAATGAAACGTCCGTCTTCATTGAAACAATGTCTTCAATGCCCCATGAATGAAGTTAATCAAAATGGACCCTGCTTCTTTCAATATGCTAAAATATGTATGAAATTGCGGAAATAAAGGGTGTATATTCCAAACCGATGGCCAAAAGGAGGACTCATTATGATAATCGTAACGAATAGAATCAGAGTCAAAAAAGGGATGGGTGCAGTCATGGCCCCAGGATTTACTGCACCAGGTCCACTTGATACGATGGAAGGCTTCGTAAAAGTTGAAGTATTATTAACGCAGAATTTGACGGATCACGATGAGCTTAGCGTTAATATGTACTGGGAAAACCTTGATAACTTTACGGCTTGGAGAAATAGCGATGCATTCAAAGCTGCACATAAACGACCTGAACCAGGTTCCGGTGAAGCAAAAAAAGAATCTCCAATTCTAGGCAGCGAGCTTACAACGTATGAAGTCGCCTCGGTAAAGGAAATAGCTAAATAATGAAATTACACAAAAAAGAGGCCGCAAAATATGCGTCCTCTTTTTGTTTTTTAATGAATTTACTTAGCTTCGGCTTTTTTGATTTGTTTACTTCTAAGCTGACCGCAAGCCGCATCTATATCCGTTCCATGTTCTTGGCGGATTTTACAATTGATGCCTCTCTTTTTCAGCGTATCATAAAACGAGAGAACGGACTCTTTGTCACTTCTTTGGTATTGGCTATGCTCATCTACAGGATTATATGGGATCAGGTTGACATAGAGACGATGTTTTTTGTCATCAAGAAGATCGGCAAGTTGCTCGGCTTCTTCTTTATGGTCATTGACATCTTTCAATAGGATATATTCGATCGTAATTCTCCTATTCGTTTTCTCTAAATAATAATCAAGAGATTTCATCAATTTTTCTATTGGGATGCCTCGGTTTATCTTCATGATTTGTGTCCTGAGCTCATTATTCGGCGCATGCAATGAGATGGCCAGATTCACCTGTAATTGAGTATCGGTGAATTCATAGATCTTATGGGCAAGACCGCTTGTCGAAACAGTAATGCGCCTGCCCGCGATAGCAAGACCCTTATGGTCCATGAGCACTTTCAAAAAGTCTAACATATTTTCAAAGTTATCGAACGGTTCGCCAATACCCATTACAACAACATGGCTTACAACATCACCTTTTTCCAATTTATCAAGATGCAGTTGAACGTTCATGATTTGTTCCACTATCTCCCCGCTGGATAAATCACGGCTTTTGGCCAATAATCCACTTGCACAGAAACTGCAGCCAATATTACAGCCCACTTGGGTGGTTACACAAACCGAAATTCCATATTTATGTCTCATCATAACCGTTTCGATAAGGTTGCCATCCTGTAATTTAAACAGAAACTTGATCGTGCCATCCGCTGCTTCTTGCTTGACGTGCTCAGTCAAAGTCTGGATGACAAAGTGCTCTTCAAGTAATTTTATGCACTCTTTATTAACATCCGTCATTTCAGAGAAACTCGTCACACGTGTTCTATAAAGCCACTCCCAGACTTGGGAAGCTCTGAATTTTTTATGGCCATGGTCCGAAAGCCACGCTGTCAATTGTTCGAATGTTAAACCATAAATGGACTCTTTATTCATTCGTTACCCTCTTTTCATTACAGTAAGATTTAATACTTTAACCCATTACATTAAGGGGAACTCCCCCGGGATCAGTCTCTATCATTTATGATATGGTTCATTTCTATTTATCCGAAAAGCCCGATATATTTGCTCCACAAGAACCAATTTCATTAATTGATGCGGAAAGGTCATTTTCGAGAAGGAAAGGGCATAATCGCTTCTTGATAACACCTCGGTGCCAAGTCCAAGCGACCCGCCAATAATAAAGGCAATTTTACTCTTTCCATACGTGGCGAGCTGATCCATATGAGTGGCCAGCTGTTCTGAGGTAAGCTGTTTTCCATTGATCTCAAGCGTTATTACGTAGGTGTCCGGGCTGACTTTGGCCAGGATTCGTTCACCCTCCTTTTGCTTTACAATGTCCATGTCCGCTGTACTCAGGTTCTCCGGAGCCTTTTCATCCGGTACTTCCACAAGTTCTATATTAGCATAGGCGCTTAACCTTTTTGTATATTCAGCAATTCCTTGCTTTAAGTATTTTTCCTTTAGCTTGCCAACAGTAATAATCGTTATTTTCATATATATCCTCTAGCTTTCATTATGTTTTTACTATCAATTGTTGGATTTGCCTACCTATTATCATACCTTACAGTGACCTATAAGCAAAACAAGCATATCCTTTCCAATTTTTAATGCTTTTATAATAAAAACCGCTGCCCCTGAAAGCGGCAACGGTAACTTTCATTATTGAAGATATTCGGCTGGACTTAGTTCCAATCCGAACAATTATCTTGATTATTCATACTACCTAATGCTTGGATCTAAACGATTCCACCCGCCGCTTTAATCTTCGGAAAATGTTAAGAACAGGTTAAGAACAGGTTACAAACATGTTATCCACAAAAGTTATCCACATATCCACAAAATCTATCCACATCTTGTATGGGAATATTAGTTCCCTACTAGATATATTGCCACGTTTCGACAATATTCACAGGTTGTTGATAACTGATTTTCTTCGGGAACAAGCGTTAAAACAGGATAGGTTTCACATTCGTATACCACTTCATCCAGCGCCATGTCCACGTGTTCCTGACAGCAATATAATTTCATCTTTCATAACTCCTTTCCCATTCATTATTCCCAGTACTTCCATTCCCAATTATCCACAAGTCACTTGAGATTTTTAATTTCGGTATATATCCACAGGTAATCGTAACAAAAAATAAGAAAAGCGCAAGGAAATAGAAAGGACAGGAGGCATTTTCTGCCCCCTGTCCTTTTGTTCTTTAAATTTCGCTGCTTGAAAGCGTGACTTCCGTTGTTTCTTTCTTTCCGTCACGGTAATAAATGATTTTAACTTTATCACCGACTTGTTTTTCATTGTAAAGGTATTTTCTTAATTCCACGACATCATGGATTTTTTCATTATCCATTCCAACTACGACGTCAAATTCCTTCAATCCTGCTTTGGATGCTGGAGAGTTGCTTTGAACGCCTGTTATTGCAACGCCTGAAGTAACTTTCCTTGGCAGCTTTAATGTATTTTGTTGATGGTATTGGGAAATTTCTTCTACAGATGCCAGGTTAACACCCAAGAAGGCACGTTTCACTTCACCAAATTCCTCTATATCATTAATAATCGGGATTACTGAATCGATCGGAATGGAAAGACCGATTCCTTCCACTGCATTTTCTGCAATCTTCATCGAATTTATTCCGATGACCTGCCCTGACATATTAACGAGTGCCCCTCCGCTGTTACCTGGATTAATCGCCGCATCGGTCTGGATGACCTCCGCATTCCAATCCACTTGTCCGTCCTCGTTGATATCTACTTCTATCGTGCGCTCCAAACCGGAGATGATCCCTTGTGTGATCGACCCGGAGAATTGAAGGCCTAATGGATTGCCAATGGCAATGACGGGCTCACCAGGTTTCAATTTGCTGGAGTTTCCGAATTCAGCAATGGTTTTGACTTTTTCACCATTAACGACAATGACGGCTAAATCTGTCCATGGGTCACTGCCTTGTAGTTCAGCTGGCAATTTAGTGCCATCACTTAATGTCACTTCAAGTTCATTAGCTCCTTCAATGACGTGATTATTCGTGACGATATAGGCCTTGCCGCCATCTTTCTTGTAGACGACTCCAGATCCAGTGCCGGCTTCTGCCGAACTGTCCTCGGCGTTGCCCCCTTGACCCCAGAAGTTCGTTTCCTGAATGTTAGTGATGCCGACCACTGCGTCGCTGGCTTTATCAACGGCATTGGTGACGGCACTTGTTACATCAAGAGTAAGGTTTTGCTGGGACTGCTCCGTGGTCCTTCTCTCCGTTGGTTTTTCCGTTGTACTTTCTTTTTCATCGTTATTTAACAGTCCGCTTCCCGGAAAGGCTAATAAAATAAGTAAGGCCCCGATGATGGCGCCCCCCAAGCCTGCTAGAAAATAGCTCGTATGGCTTTTTTTCCGTTTATTTTGGTTCTCATCATTCTGATCATAATAACCCAAGACCGCCCCATCCTCTCATTTTAGTAATGTATTATAGCAATTCTATTGTTTGGTATCCTCCCTCAATTATACTCAATTACCGAAATTTTTCTAAAAAAATGCATGCTGAATTTAAGGGGCAACATAAAATTGACTAATATCAGCCCTTTTCCTTTTACCTATACAGTTCTAACCAAACGATACCCCTTTTAATCCGATTCGTAACTTACGAATCGAAATTTTTAAAAATAAAAAAGGAATGAACAAGGTATCCCTCATCCATTCCTTTCATTTATAATGTAACAAGTTCCGTTGGTCTTTTCGGGTCAGTATCATATAAGGAAAATTGTTCACCCACGATGATCCCCTTTGTCTTTAACGTCTGTTCCACCGACATTCTTGCTAGATCCTTCATATTGTTATCAAGGCTTAAGTGGGCCAGGTAAATCCGCTTGGTCTTATCACCGGCCACTTCGCTCATTGCAAGGGCAGCGTCTTCATTACAAACATGTCCGACATCACTTAAAATCCGGCGCTTGATGCTCCATGGATATTTTCCCATCCTCAGCATGGACACATCATGGTTACTTTCGAATACATAAGCATCGGCATTTGAGATGATTCCTTTCATCCGATCGCTTACGTACCCTGTATCGGTAATGACCACAAGTTTCTTATCTTCATGATGAAAGACGTAAAACATCGGCTCTGCCGCATCATGTGAAACGCCGAAAGATTCTATATCAAGGCTGCCGAACGTTTTGACCTGTTCCATTTCAAATGTGAATTTTTGTTCGGTTGCAATTTCACCGATCGATCGCTCCATGGCATTCCATGTTTTTGCATTCGCATATATCGGGAGTTTATGTTTTCTGGCAACTACGCCAAGACCTTTAATATGGTCGCTGTGTTCATGGGTAACAAGGATACCGGATAGCTTGGACATATCACGGCCTATATCCTGAAACAATGCTTCCAGGGCTTTACCGCTTAAGCCGGCATCGACGAGGAATGATTGATCCTCCGTTTCCACGAAAAAGGCATTTCCTGTACTCCCGCTTGCGAGAACACTAAAATGCATTGTCATCTATACTCACTCCAGTATTTTTTCTTCTGTATTCAATTCAATGACCTCTCCATCAAAAGCATTCACGAAGAGATCCGTTTCGTCATCAATGACCACCCACCATGTTGGCACAAGTAAATGTGACACAGATGTCGTCTGCAGCGAATTGTAATATCCCAATTTTACATTCGTGACGTTACTTTTGGGATCAATATCACCATTCTGATATAATGCTCCGATAGCATTTACAGCAGATGTCAATACTTTAGGTTTATTGAATTTTTCGATCCCCTCTAAATACATTTGTTCATAGGAAACGACTTCACCCTTCTTGTTCAGATATAAAGTGACCTTCCCTTTACTATTATTATAAAACATCTTTTTATCTGCCACTTGATAGCAGGTGATGGTCTGGCTTATTTCATCATAGCTCCAAAAACGATATTCATTTCCTTTTAATATATACTCCTTCAGGAATATATCAAGGTCTGCAGCATTAATTTCCGATTTCATGCCAACCGGTGTTTTAAATGTACCAACAAGCTTCTTATCATCGATGATCTTTGCTTTTTGATTTTTCAGGTACTGTATATCTTTCTTCTCGAAAGTCTTGCTTTTGGCAATCAGGAATTGATCCGACTTTTGTTTCGGAAGTGGGGTCTCTATTGAAATCTCATCTTCTTTCAACAGTTCTTCCGTTGATGACTCCGTGAAACTTTCATACTGGGAGTCATTAATCTTTTCCAGGAATTGATAAAGAAGAAAAATATTCAAAACGAAGAAAACCATGATGAAAATCGACTTTGTATTATTCCAATCCACTTTGATCGCCTCCCGTATCTTCATCAAAAGGCACAATAAACCATTTATCGCCGATACGATAATACCAAGTGGGCTCGAGTGTAACTAGAGTTACAAGTTTGGAATCGAGGGATTTATTCAGTTTATAGCCAATCGAGATGTCCTCCACACTTTTGAAATCGATATTATCTTTCGATTTCAGCTGATTAATTACTTCTATACCGCTTTGTAAAGTCTCTGGCGATCCTACTGACGGGAGGACTGAGTCAAGTGAAAAGTATGGGCGGTCATAGCTATAAATTTCTTCTTTCCCCCAAATTTGCTCGATTTCTGTCATTCCAGATTCATTGAAGGTCGGATAACCATTTACGAATAAACGGAATACCACTCGTTGTTCATTCTCCGACATATAGGCAAAGCGGTAATTGTTATTTTCCCAACCGGCATGATCATTGATGAAATCGATGCTTTTTTGCAAAAGGTCACTGGAACTGTCAAATAACTTGCTCTTTTGTGCCGGATTTATATAAGAAATTAAGTAATTCTCTTTATTGACCGTCATAAGTCTTGTTCCATCCGTATATTCCTCACCGACCGAAACCGATTCCTGGCGAACGAACTTCGGAAAACTAAATAACGCATTTTTCAAGTTTCCAATATCCAAATAGTCAATATAATATTCAAGTTTGTTGATTTCCACTGGGTTTTCCGGGACGAACAGCGTCCTTTTGCTGTTTATCGTTTCAGCAACGTATTCAGGATGCTTATCATAGGAACCCCTATAAAATGAATCCATGAAATTCCTTAGCTTTTTAGAATCGACCAAACCTTGATAAATCTTCCTCCGATCGTAGGAAACAAAATAAACGGCAGATTCATTACCGCTGATATCCTTTTGTTTAATGATGATTCGATCAAACGAAAATTTAGGCACTTCCTTATCCCTTATATTCAATACCGTTTTATAAAGAGAGATGGGGATATCATCGGAGAATTCGATTTCGATCGATCCATCTTCATGAACAAAATCGTCAAATTTCCTTTGCAGCCTGTTTACGGATATCTCTTTTAGGCCTCTAAAACGCCATTGTAAAAATTCATTTTCCATTTCATTGATTTCTACTGGGCTGGAAGTCTGGAAATGCTGCCCATTGCCATGGAAAAGGATACTGACTGGTTTAATGACATCACTGACAATCTGGACATCGCTTTTAATCTTTATAAATTCCGACGATTGTTCAAATGGATCATACTCAGGCTCGTACGTCCAAATGCTCCATGTCAAAAATATGCTTGTCCCAACCAAAATAATCAGTATGATACTTTTTGCACGTTCAAAATTCATGACCAATCATCCTCTTCTTCCTGTTCGTAAGGAAGTGTAAAGAACACGGTAGTTCCTTTTCCATCCACACTTTCCGCCCATATTTTCCCGCCATGCGCCACGACCATCTCTTTTGCAATCGCTAAACCAAGCCCTGTCCCGCCTAAGTTACGGGCCCTTGCTTTATCCACACGGTAGAAGCGGTCGAAAATTTTATCAATGACGTTTTTCGGGATACCCACGCCTTGATCTGTAATGCTCACAATGATAAAGCCATCAGATGCCCTGACGCGGAAAGTCACTTGACCCCCTTCAGGTGAGTACTTTAATGAGTTGGAGATTACATTATAGAGAACCTGGGTAATTTTATCTTCATCAATATCCACAAAATAAGCTTCCTTCGGCAAATCACGCTTAAACGTGATGTCATCATTTTTCGACATTTCAAAACGATCGATGATGTGGTCATAGAATTTATTGAAATTCACCCAGCCGGTTTTAAGCCTGTAATCTTTACTGTCCATTTTCGAAAGCTGTAACAGATCATTAACAAGCCTGATCATTCGCTCCGTTTCATTTTGAGTCACACTTAAAAACGATGGAGCGATTTCCTCGTCCTTCCATGCACCTTCAGCCAATGCCTCCAGGTAACTTCTCATCGTCGTTAGCGGAGTTCGCAGTTCATGTGATACATTGGCAACGAATTCCCTGCGTTCGCTCTCGATTTTTTCCTGCTCTGTTATATCATGCAAAACAGTGATCAAACCATTAACGAATCCCGTTTCCTTTTGAATGACCGAAAAATTCCCCCTCAAAATGAAAGGCCGGTTTTTTTTGCTGTAATCAAGGATAATGGACTCTCGCTCTTCCAATAAATCCTCAAATTTATATTCTTCTTCAAGACCCAAAACCTCAATGATCGGTTGGTTCATGACGGTTTCACTCGAGACATTCAATAATTGTGCCGCCGGTTCATTAATCAAGTTCACCCGACCGCGCCTGTCCGTTGAAATTACGCCATCCGTCATATTGGCAAGGACAGATGAAAGCTTACGCCGCTCTCCTTCTGTGCTTGATTGCGACTCTTGGAGTTTTTTGGTCAAATTATTGAAAGTGACGGCAAGCTGGCCAATTTCATCATCGCCATATACCCTGACTTTTCTGGAGAAATTCCCTTTTGCCATCACCAGGGCCTGTTTTCTCATATCAGACATGGGTCTGGTGATCGTTCGTGCGAGCAAGATCCCCAAGATGGCCGTAATGACCAAAGCGATGGCCGTACCCGTCATGAAGATGCTATTGATTTCATCCATCTGCTCAAAGACATTCTCCATCTCGGCTATTACATAGACGGCGCCAATGACCTCCCCATTTGCTTCAACGGGTGTCGAAAGGACCCAGAGCCTCCTGCCTTTATCGCGAAATACATCACTATCTTCTTTTCCAAAAGTGAGCGTATTCTTGATAAGGACCTCTGTCGTTTTCTTCCCTACAATATCCTGGTTACCTGGGGCTGAAGTTCCGATCACGCGTCTGCTGCGGGTGTCGATGACACGTACTTCCGAAATATCATTCGATGAATTATCCCGGTCTTTCAATATCGCATCAATCGCTTCTTCGAGGGTCGGATCTTCCTCTCCCCTCTCTTTTTCCATTTCTTCACCAATACTGTAGGTAAGCAGGTTAACGTGACCTTTTATTGATTTCGTAAAGTTCCCAACAAGATTTTCTTCCAATTCCCCAACAAAATATACCCCGATTATTTGCATCGCCACGAAAATGAGCAATACATAAATCAGAACAAATTTAAAATGAATTGAGCGAAAAAAACCAACCTTTTTCATAGAAACTACTCCTGTTCAGGGTTACGCAGGTAATAACCGACCCCTCTTCTAGTTACAATCCAGCCAGGATGGCTTGGATTGTCTTCAATCTTCTCACGAAGACGTCTGACCGTTACATCGACCGTCCGTACATCACCAAAATAATCATAGCCCCACACGGTTTGTAATAAGTGCTCCCTTGTCATGACCTGACCGATATGCTTCGCTAAGTAATGAAGCAACTCAAATTCACGATGCGTCAATTCTATCGTATCACCGCGCTTGGATACCACATAGGCATCCGGATGGATAGTGAGCGTGCCTATCGTAATTTCCTTCGGTTCATTTTCTTGATCGGGAACCGGAACAGCTTGCTGACGTCTAAGGTTCGCCTTAACGCGGGCAATTATTTCCCGGGTACTAAATGGCTTTGTCACATAGTCATCTGCACCAAGCTCCAATCCTAACACCTTATCTATCTCCGAGTCTTTTGCCGTTAGCATGATGATCGGGGTTTCATACTTTTTCCTTACTTCCCTGCATACTTCCATCCCATCGCGCTGAGGCAGCATGATATCAAGTAAAATCAAATCAGGTTGCCGTTCTTCCACCATTTTGAGAGCTTCATTGCCATCATAAGCACAAAAAACTTCGTAGCCCTCTTTTTTTAGATTGAATTGTAATATATCAGCAATTGGCTTTTCGTCATCCACTACCAAAATCTTTTTATCCATGTACTTATCTCCTTTTTAATAACTGAACTGAATCTATTAAAAACCGTGTCCTTATCCGGGACCTTATTCACTTTTCCTTCTGCTTGCACAAAGCTTCGCAACCTAGTTTCGGCAAAGTTACATATATATACCCAATAAAAGGGGCTGAACACCGGAATGAAAGCAAATTGTCTCTATTCTACTTTATCATTTTATAGGCATTAAATCACCTTTTTCCTATTATTCTCATCTATTAATAAAGCAGAAGAAGTCTTCGAATAATTTTCGAAGACTTCCATCAATTACTGACTTATATAGTTTAGCGGATTAACGAGAGACCCGTTTTTATATATTTCAAAATGGAGGTGGACACCGGTCGAGTGACCTGTTGAACCCATCATGCCAATTTTCATGCCTTTTTCAATCTTTTGTCCCGCTTTTACATCTATTGAATCCAAATGGGCATACACTGTCTTATACCCATTATTATGATTGATCGTTATCTTATTTCCATATCCTCCGGAATTCCCGGCAGTTTCGATGATCCCATGATCTGCTGCCGTTATGGTCCTGGTGGCTGGCCTTGCAATATCGATACCTTTATGAAGTTTCCCCCAGCGCTGGCCCTGCTTACTGGAAATATAGCCCCCATCTGCAGGCCATGAATATGTACCGCTGCCCTGTGAAGGTATGACCTTGGTGCCTTTTCTGGTGATTTCCGTTTTCGCTTCTTCCGTGACTTCTTTTTTTACGATCGATTCACTGATTTTCTTTCCATTTGTTTCAGATACATTATAGGTGAACGCAAGAATCCCCTCATTCCCCATTTGTTCAGTAATGAGTTCGCCCTTTGGAAGTTCGTCATCCTCCTTCACTTTCTTTTCAAAAGGAATTCTCTCTTCCTTTAATACTTCTCTTTCTACCATTACGTTCACATAGGGGGTACGTTGGGTCACATAGAGACGCTCGCCCTCTTTAACACCTTTGTCCTCATCCTGTCCCGGATTCAGCTCCAGCAGTTGATCCAGGTCCATATCATGGCTATTGGCAATGGCTTCAAGATCTTCATCTTCCTTAGCCTCATAGATCGTCGTTTCTTCCTTTCCTTCTTCTATCATGGAAAGGGTTTTATCGACACTCTTGATTTCGTCTGGATATACCATTGTCTCTTTAAACGTAACGGGAAGTGAAAATTCGATATCCAGAATTCTGCTTCCTGGCTCTTTTAACGAATCGGCATCTTTTTCACTTTCTTTTTTACCTGATTCGTATTCAGCATATTCCTCTTCATTTACATATAATAAAGTGATTTTCTCCAGAACGTCCTCTGCATCTTCCTTTGACGCAACATAAGCGACCGCCTGGTTATCTATGTCGATTTCATACGCCTCGGCCTTCACATTCAACTGATCTTGAATTCCCTTAACAGCCTGATCCTCTTTAACATCTTCATCGAATACCTCTTCAGGTACGAACTTCAGCTGTGTCTCCTTATCGAATGTTAAGTCAGGATAATCTTCCTGTGCTTCCTCTACCTTATCGGCTACGATGTTTTCGATTTCCGTTTCATCCGTCACACTGCCGACGAACTCATCATTAAGATAAACATGCTGTATGGTTGTAGTTTCCGGTATCCCAGCAGCAGTTACCCGATTGCCCGCAAGCACCAAAATGACGGAAACCATCAACAGGATGATCCCCTTGCCTTTTGAGCTAAACATATATTGTCCTCCTTAACGGCTCAGTCACCAATTAAGAAACTAATCAAATTTATTTGAGATTTATTAGTCCAATTTAAATATCCAGATGCTTATGACTGATTTCTATAATGATTTTTATCACTCATAACTCTACCATATTAAGAAAAAAAACAAGAAACAGACTTCATAATGTAATAGAACTGTATAAATGGTGACAACATGTACCAATAGATATGGTAATGGGGACAGTTCAATAAACTGCGGAAAAAGGAGTGGGCCTAAGCCCAGCAAGGGTAAAAGCGAGTTATATTCCGAATTGGCCGAAAATGGTATGTTACAAATCGTTAACAATCTATTAACAAGATTTCATTCATAATCCTCTGGATGCATAACAAAAAAACGCCCTAAAGGAAAGGCGTTTATACAAGGATGGCTCAGGACGGAATCGAACCGCCGACACAAGGATTTTCAGTCCTTTGCTCTACCGACTGAGCTACTGAGCCAAATATTCTATTTTAGAATAAAAATAAAATGGCGGTCCCGACGGGAATCGAACCCGCGATCTCCTGCGTGACAGGCAGGCATGTTAACCGCTACACCACGGGACCAGTAAAGCATATATATAAAGAAGTGACCCATACGGGATTCGAACCCGTGTTACCGCCGTGAAAGGGCGGTGTCTTAACCGCTTGACCAATGGGCCGAAAAAAATGGTGAGCCATGAAGGATTCGAACCTTCGACCCTCTGATTAAAAGTCAGATGCTCTACCAACTGAGCTAATGGCTCGTTCTAATGAAATGTTTCTTTGCTGGATGTTAACTTACCATCTGCAGCTTGTTAATGGCTTGTTCTATTGTGACGACGCTTTTGATAATATCATGGTTCTTATAGTTTAGGCAATAGTTTTTTGAAATAAAATTATTTTTTTCTTATCTTTTTTATTTTCCCTATAGTTTTTATCTACATTCACTCGGTATCCCGGACCTCCCGAACGTGACATATAATGCATCGATCTTAAAAATGAAAGAAGAGCCGGCAAAAAAAGCCAGCTCCTTTTTCATGAATTACGCTAGACGCCAAGGGCTTCTCACGACATTTGTTTGGTTACGGTCAGGACCGACAGAGAAAGTGGTCAAAGGAATGCCTACCAATTGAGATACGCGCTCTACATAGTGGCGAGCGTTCTCTGGAAGCTCATCCAATGATTTGCAGCCTGTGATGTCTTCTGACCAGCCTGGCAGCTCTTCATAGACTGGTTTACATTCGCCAATCGCTTTCAAAGTCGCTGGTACCTCATGAATGATTTCGCCTTTGTATTCATAGGCCACACAAATTTTGACCGTATCAAGACCTGATAATACGTCAATCGAGTTCAATGATAAATCGGTAATCCCGCTGACACGGCGAGCATGGCGAACGACAACAGCATCAAACCAGCCTACACGGCGCGGTCTGCCTGTAGTTGTACCATATTCACGGCCAATTTCCCGGATTTGGTTACCGACTTCATCATGCAATTCTGTAGGGAAAGGACCATCGCCCACACGGCTTGTGTAGGCTTTACATACTCCAACCACATGGTTGATCTTCGTAGGACCTACACCAGAACCGATTGTAACTCCACCTGCAACCGGGTTGGAAGAAGTGACGAATGGGTATGTTCCTTGATCGATATCAAGCATGACACCTTGTGCCCCTTCGAATAATACCCGTTTTCCTTCATCAAGTGCGTCATTCAATACAACGGATGTATCACAAACATATTTCTGCACTTGTTGTCCGTACTCATAGTATTCTTCCAAGATATCTTCGATTTTGAAACCTTCCGTTTCATAGAAGCGTTCGAACATACGGTTTTTTTCGACAAGATTTTGAGACAATTTTTCCTCGAAAATTTCACGGTCCAAAAGGTCTGCCATGCGGATTCCGTTACGAGCAGCTTTGTCCATATATGCAGGGCCGATTCCCTTTTTAGTTGTTCCAATTTTGTTGGCGCCTTTACGGTCTTCTTCGACTTCATCCAATTTGATATGGTAAGGAAGAATGACATGTGCACGGTTCGAGATACGAAGATTATCCGTACTCACCCCATGGCTATGTAAATAAGCAAGCTCCTCTACAAGAGCTTTTGGATCAACTACCATACCGTTTCCAATGACACAAATCTTATCACTATAAAAAATCCCTGACGGAATTAAATGCAGTTTATAGGTAACGCCGTTAAATTTAATTGTATGCCCTGCATTATTCCCACCTTGATAACGAGCGATGGCTTCCGCATTCTGGGATAGAAAATCTGTTATTTTACCTTTACCTTCGTCTCCCCATTGTGTACCGACTACTACAACTGATGACATCTGAATAAAGCACCTCCAAAGGTTCACGTAATACCGATCATTAACCGGTTCTTATCAAACAAACCTATTTTATCAATAATCCAAACTGGAAGTCAATACAAAATCCGAACAATACACTTTTTAAAAAATTCTTTGTTCGTAAATATGAGAAATTTCTTTCCGGTTTTTTTAGGATTGTCAAACATTATTGTACCCTCTGATTTCTTTTTCTATTATCATTAGGGCCTTTCTTTTTCCCGAAACAGAGAAAGCCCGCCATTGCATGAATGGCAGGCAGTCCCCTATGCGCCGGGAGACATCGAATCATCATCGAAGCGGCGTTCGAGATTGACGAATTTATTATATTCTTTTACGAATGCAAGCGAAACCGTGCCCACCGGACCATTACGCTGTTTCGCTATAATGATTTCAATGATATTTTTATTCTCGGATTCTTTATCATAATAATCATCACGGTATAAGAATGCGACGATATCAGCATCTTGCTCGATACTCCCGGATTCCCGGATATCAGACATCATCGGGCGCTTATCCTGACGCTGCTCCACTCCCCGCGATAGCTGGGAAAGGGCGATGACGGGCACTTTAAGTTCCCGAGCAAGCGCTTTGAGTGAACGTGAAATCTCGGATACCTCTTGCTGACGGTTGTCGCCTGAACGGCCATCGCCTTGAATTAACTGCAGGTAATCGATCAATATCATGCCAAGGCCATGTTCCTGCTTCAAACGACGGCATTTTGAACGGATTTCACCAATCCTGACACCTGGCGTATCATCGATATAAATGCCGGCATTCGACAAGCTTCCCATCGCCATCGTCAGTTTACGCCAATCCTCATCAGTTAAGGAACCTGTCCGTAAATTCTGGGCGTTGATATTCCCTTCAGCACAGAGCATACGCATAACGAGCTGCTCTGCACCCATTTCAAGACTGAAAATCGCTACATTCTCCTCCGTTTTGGTCGCAACGTTTTGAGCGATGTTCAATGCAAAAGCGGTTTTACCAACCGAAGGGCGGGCACCAACTATGATGAGGTCATTACGTTGGAACCCCGCTGTCATTCGATCCAGTTCAGCAAACCCTGTCGGTATTCCAGTGACATCCCCTTTACGGGTAGTCAAAATTTCTATGTTATCGTAAGTCGCAACCAATACATCCTTAATATTTTGAAAAGACCCGGAATTTTTACGCTGGGCCACTTCCATGATCGTTTTTTCTGCTTCACCGAGCAGCTCCTCGACCTCGTCCTCGCGACTGTAGCCTTCCTGAGCGATGTTCGTCGCAGTCCGGATCAAACGGCGCAGCAATGACTTCTCCTCGACGATGCGGGCATAATATTCAATATTGGCCGCGGTAGGCACCGATCCGGCCAATTCACTTAAATAAGAAACCCCGCCAACTTCTTCAAGGTTTTTTGTCGCAGCCAATTCCTCTGTCACCGTAATCAAATCGACAGCTTTTCCTTCGTCATTCAATTTAAGCATCACATTAAAGATCTTTTGATGAGAGCTTCTATAAAAATCCTCCGGAATCAAAACTTCCGATGTTACGGTCAATGAAGAGGGCTCAAGAAAAATGGCTCCTAGCACAGCCTGTTCAGCTTCTATATTTTGAGGTGGAATCCTATCCTGAAATTGTTCTATCATATCTTAAAACCTCCCATTCTAAGAGGATACCTTTTATATGTTTCTAGTAAAAAAGAAAAAAGTGAAAGGACAACGTGCCCAATCACATTTTTCGTCTATCTCTATTTTATCAATTTTTCACAGATATGAAACAGCTAAAATTAGTTAATTTCTTTCACATGCACAGTCAGTGTTGCAGTGACTTCAGGATGAAGCTTCACCGGAAGCTTTGTATGCCCTAAAGTGCGGATGCCTTCAGCAAGCTCCATTTTACGTTTATCAACCTTGATACCGTGTTTTTTCTGAAGCTCAGATGCAATTTGTTTAGTCGTGATGGAACCGAATAAACGCCCGCCCTCACCGGCTTTGGCAGATAGTTCAACCGTTAATTTCTCCAGCTGCACTTTCAATTCTTCAGCCTGCTGCAGCTCTTCTGCTGCAAGTGATTCTTCTTTATTTTTCTGTGCTTCCAAAGTTTTCACGTTTGAATTATTTGCTTCAACGGCCAATCCTTGTTTAAGCAGGAAATTATGTGCATAACCATCCGCAACATTTTTAACTTCCCCTTTTTTCCCTTTACCTTTAACGTCTTTAAGAAATATCACTTTCATTCTTTATATCCCCCTTCTAAATATTCATCAATAGCTGCTTTCAATCGACTTTCGGCTTCATCAATGGAGCATACCTGTTGAGTGGCGGCATTCGTTAGATGTCCGCCTCCATTCAACATTTCCATGATCACCTGTACATTGATATCACCAAGAGAACGCGCACTTATCCCCACCGTATCATCAGACCGCTTAGCCATTACAAAGGAAGCGACAACGCCATCCATCGTCAATAGGGTGTCCGCAGCCTGAGCAATGAGCACCTGATTATGAACCTGATCGGTTTTTGCCGCGGCAATGGCAATTCCCTTTTTATAAAAGATGACTTCTTCAATGAGCTTCGATCGTTTGATATAGGTGTCCACGTCTTCTTTTAAGAATTTCTGGACAAGTACCGTATCAGCTCCATGCGCCCTTAGATAAGAGGCTGCATCGAAAGTACGTGATCCTGTTCTTAAGGTGAAGCTTTTCGTATCGACGATGATACCTGCAAGAAGCGCCGTCGACTCCAGCATATCAATTTTTGAGCGTTTCGGCTGATATTCAAGCAATTCGGTCACAAGCTCTGCCGTTGAAGATGCATATGGCTCCATATAGACGAGTAATGAATTTTTGATGAACTCCTCACCCCGCCGATGATGGTCAATAACCACAACCTTATCGATTCTATTCAATAACCGCTCTTCAATCACCATGGAAGGTTTATGGGTATCGACCACAACCAGCAAGGTCTCATCCGTAATCATTTCAAATGCGTCATCAGGTGTTATGAACCGGGCATACAGCTCTTCTTTATTTTTGATTTCCTCCATTAGACGAAGGACACTGCTGTCGAGCTGCTGGGTGTTTATGACAATATAGCCTTCACGTTCATTCATTTGGGCAACTTTCAAGATGCCGATCGCTGAACCGATTGCGTCCATATCCGGGTTTTTATGGCCCATGACAATGACTTTATCGCTATCAAGGACTATATCCTTCAAAGCATGGGAAATCACACGGGCACGGACCCTCGTGCGTTTTTCCATCGGATTGGTTTTGCCGCCATAGAATTTAACTTTTCCATTCGCTTGCTTTATGGCCACCTGGTCACCGCCCCGCCCTAAAGCGAGATCCAAGCTGGACTGGGCAAGCGTACCTAGTTCCGGCAAGGATGACACGGCCGAGCCGACCCCGATGCTCAAGGTCAGTGGTACATTTTGCTTGGCCGTCGTTTCCCTGATTTCATCCAAAATCGAGAATTTCCCCTTTTCAAGCTGCTGAAGGATATGCTCATTAAAGACAGCGATGAATCGTTCCGAGGAAACCCGTTTAAAGAAAACGCCATTATCCCTTGCCCACTTATCGAGAAGTGAGGTAACCAAGCTATTAATGCTGCTTTTACGCTGATCATCCATACCCTGTGTCAAATCATCATAATTATCAAGAAGAATAATCGCAATTGCCGTTCGCTCATCTTCATATAATTTCTCAATTTCCACTTGCTCCGTCACATCAAAAAAGTAAAGAAGCCTTTCATCACGCTTATGGACCACCTTGAATTTCCGATCGTGGAGCGTAAGTGTCTCTGTCTCGATCTCTTGCTTGATTAACGGTACTATCGAGTCCGCAACATCGTATAGCGATCTTCCTGCCAAGGAATCCTCACTAAAACAAGAAGCCAGGAATGGATTGGTCCATTCAATGTAATAATCCTCATTAAAGAGCATGATCCCAATCGGCATTTCCAATAACGCTTCCTCGCCCACCTTCTTTAAACGGTAGGATAAAGTCGTTATATACTCTTCTGTCTTCCGTTGCTTTTTTTCTACCATTCTTAATGTTAAATAAAATAAACCAGCAAGAATCAATAGTCCAACAAGTGCAATAACCCAATTATAATAAGCCAGTACGCCCAAAAGTAAAACGACTGCGGCCAGCACCCCATACAATGGGGACTTAATCGAGTATTCTTTCAAATAAGATGGCATAGTTTCAGCTCCTAAAAGCATCTGTTTTACAAAAAAGTCTTCTATTCCTTTTTCTTGATTGTCTCCCTAAAAGGAAAGCCTAAATCTATTATACCTAAAAATCGGACGGCCGTCGTTATAATCGGAATCGGCAGAAGCAAAGAAAAAACCACAATTAAAACAGGTATCGCCTTAACCCATGACTTAACATGAGCGATATAGAATATCAGGGAATATCCTTGTAATAAAATGAAGAACTGCAGTATGAAAAATAGGTTCGTTATGGCCATATATACAAAACTGTTCTTGTCCGTATTCACAAAAAGAGCAAGAAGCATCGTAATTAAATAATACCATAAAAGGCTTTTCGGGAGTCGCAGATCTCGAAAATGAGGCCATTTTAACGCCTTATCACTGAACCTCTTCACAATGGGATGCGCTGCAAAGAAAATCAATAAAACCATGATGACGGACATCAAGACGAACAAACTTGGCATCAGCGTGTTCATCATATCGATCGATTCATACATCCGCTTTTTGACTTGTTCCGTCGGTGCCTGTCCAAAGGTATCCATGATGCCGATTGAATTTTCAATGGACCCCTCAAGAATGTTCATCGATTCTTCTATGTAATTAACATCCGTAATCAAAACTGAAGCTGCATACATTAATAAAATGCCCCCCAGAAAGACAAGGACTGCGCATATGAACATAGGTGCCATCGGTTTGTCCTTTTTCAAAAAATAGCCGATCGCAATTCCCGTTGCCCCCATGAGCAAGGTCAGCGGAACAGACAATATCGTCCCGATGAGGATCGACAATAACGAGGCTACAAATAAGTAACCAAGGCTCCACGATAACTTTTGTTTGATTGTGACCAGTATGAATGGAATGGGTAAAAAGAAAGTAGTGAAAATACCCAATAGTGGGATTTGAATGGTGATGAACAATAAAATGCAATATAGTGCCAGAAGTGCTCCGCCCTCGGCAATTCGTCTCCCGCTATTCATCTTTATTTCACCCCCTGTTATGATTGATGTCTTATCTCCATCTTTATATTGTATCCGTTACGGCCAGGATATTTCAAACATCACAGTCTTTTTTGGGATATGATTATTTTTTCTAAGGAAAACGCGCGGATAACTTCCTTCTGAAATAAAAAAAAACCGCAATTCAGCAGTTTTCAGGCATGAGCGATAACATATAAAAAAGGCACATTAAGGATAACTCCTCAACGTGCCAATTTATTATTCACCAGATACGTATGGTAGTAATGCCATAGTACGTGAGCGTTTAATAGCAATCGTTAATTTACGTTGATATTTAGCGCTTGTGCCAGTTACACGACGTGGTAAAATTTTACCGCGTTCTGAGACGAATTTTTTAAGAAGATCTGTATCTTTGTAATCAATTTTAGTGATTCCGTTAGATGTGAAATAACAAACCTTTTTACGCTTACCGCGTCCTTTACGTCCACCCATTGCCATAATATATTTCCCTCCCTGCTTTTTTGAATTTTCATTTTAAACGGCTGTTTAAAACGGAAGATCGTCATCTGAAATGTCGATTGTTTTACCGTCATTTGCAAATGGATCATCATCTACACGAGTGTAGTTGTTATTGCTTCGTTGATTCTGATTAGGATTTTGTCCATACGAATTGTTGTCATTTCCGTTATTACCATAACTTCTTTGACCTCCACCGTAAGAACCGCCTTCATTTCTTTCACCCGCTGAACTGCTTCGTGGTTCAAGGAATTGAACGCTCTCAGCCAGAATCTCCGTCACATATACGCGTTTGCCGTCTTGTCCTTCATAATTACGTGTTTGGACACGTCCATCCACGCCAGCTAAACTGCCCTTTTTCAAGAAGTTAGCTACATTTTCTGCCGGTTTACGCCAAACTACACAGTTAATGAAATCCGCTTCACGTTCACCTTGCTGATTCGTAAAACTACGGTTGACAGCTAAAGTAAAGGTAGCTACGGGAACTCCATTAGGTGTATATCGTAATTCAGGATCTTTAGTTAAGCGTCCTACCAAAACTACGCGATTCATCATCAGAATCAACCCCTAGGTTTCAAGCTTGTTTCATGTGAAACAAGATTAGAATTTATATTAATTATCGAATTAAACTTCTTCTCTAGTAGCCATGTGGCGAATAATGTCTTCACTGATTTTAGCTAGACGATCGAATTCTTGAATCGCAGCACTTTCAGCGTTAACTTTAAGAAGCATGTAGTAACCATCACGGAAATCATTGATTTCATATGCTAGACGGCGTTTACCCCATTCTTTTGCTTCTACTTCCGCACCATTATCAGAAAGGATTGTGTTGAAACGTTCAACTAAAGCTTTTTTAGCTTCTTCCTCAATGTTTGGACGGATGATATACATAATTTCGTATTTTCTCATCACTGTCACCTCCTTTTGGTCTAAGCGGCCCAATTGGGCAAGGAGCAATTATTTATAATTACTCACAAGATAAAATTATAGCATAGTTAAAGAGGCTTTGCAACGAACGGTTCGACTTATTACAATTAAATGTAATCTAATGATTTAAGTCTATAAAAAAGACCCTACATATGGAATGGTAGGGTCCTTTATTCTTATACGTTGAAACGGAAATGGATAACATCGCCATCGTTAACGATGTATTCTTTACCTTCCAAACGAACTTTACCCGCTTCTTTTGCGGCACCATGACTGCCCGCTTCAAGTAAATCGGTATAAGAAACCGTTTCGGCACGAATGAAACCGCGTTCGAAGTCCGTGTGAATGACGCCGGCACATTGAGGGGCTTTCATTCCTTTGCGGAATGTCCAAGCCCGCACTTCCTGTACGCCAGCTGTAAAGTATGTTGCCAATCCAAGCAGATTATAAGAAGCACGGATCAACTGATCTAGACCTGACTCCTCGATGCCAAGTTCAGATAGGAACATTTCCTTTTCTTCACCTTCAAGCTCTGCAATTTCTTCCTCGATTTTGGCACAAATCACGATTACTTCAGCATTTTCCTTAGCGGCATATTCACGAACTTGCTGTACATATTCATTATCGTCAGCATTCGCCACTTCATCTTCGCTCACGTTCGCCACGTAAAGCGTCGGCTTAGCTGTAAGTAAATGCATGCCCTTCACGATTTTTTGCTGTTCTTCGGTAAACTCGACGGAACGTGCAGGCTTTTCATCTTCCAATGCTTCTTTTAAAGCCACAAGGATTTCATGTTCTGCCACAGCGGCTTTATCTTTTTGTTTGGCCATTTTTCCGACACGGTCGATGCGTTTGACAACAGATTCCAAATCGGCAAGGATCAATTCAAGATTGATGACCTCGATATCATCGATTGGATTTACTTTTCCGGAAACATGGGTAATGTTATCATCTGCAAAGCAACGGACGACTTGACAAATTGCATCCACTTGACGGATATGGGAAAGGAATTTATTACCTAAACCTTCTCCTTTACTTGCCCCTTTTACAATCCCGGCGATATCCGTGAATTCAAATGCTGTCGGAACCGTTTTTTTCGGTTTTACCAATTCAGTCAATTTTTGCAGACGGTGATCTGGCACTTCCACAATCCCTACATTCGGGTCGATCGTACAGAAAGGGTAGTTGGCAGATTCCGCACCTGCCTGAGTTATTGCATTAAATAAAGTGGATTTACCTACGTTAGGCAAACCGACTATACCAGCTGTTAAAGCCATTTATATTTCACTCCTTCAAGATGATTCGTACATATGGGAAAAGAACTGATCTTCTATAAAGACCATCCAATACCTAAACCTTTCCCAATTATAGATTTCGCTTCCTAAAAAGACAAGTAAATCATAAGAAACGCCGGACTACTTTCACTCCAAAAAAAAAGCATGATCACTCCTCATGCTTTTGCAGAACTTTTTTCATTTTCTTCGCGAATTCACGTCGAGGCAGCATCACGCTATGACCGCATCCTTCACATTTTATCCGGATATCCATTCCGAGCCGTATAATTCTCCACTTATTCACTCCACAGGGATGTGGTTTCTTCATTTCCACAATATCCTTAAGTGCAAATTCCTTTTCTTCCATAATCATGAGCCCCCCAATTCCTATGACTCGCTGCCATTGTACGTAGATTTAATCCCACTTGCATCAAGCGCAGCACTTATTTCTTTTCTTAATATCCTACTGATTTCAATATGATGCATCGGCTTTGTTTCCGCTTTAATCCGAAAGACGATTTCTTCAGGACTGATTTTTTCAATTCCCAAAAATTCAGGTGCTTTGATCAAGGCTTCGTATTTGCCTTCCATACTGTTTAAAAGATCAATCAGCACCTTCTCAGCACGCTCGGTCGATCCATCGTTAGGTATGGTCACATCAACAATTGCCATACTATTTAAAATGGAATAATTCGTAACCTGGATGATGCTGCCGTTGGGTATGAAGTGCAATTCACCTGCACCGCTTTTAATTTTCGTCGTACGAAGCCCGATTTCAATGACTTCCCCTTCAAAAGTATTGATTTTAATATAATCCCCAACCGAGAACTGATCTTCAAAGATAACGAAAAACCCGGTAATTATATCCTTGACCAAACTTTGTGCGCCAAATCCAATGGCCAAACCGAGAACACCGGCACCAGCGAGTAATGGCATTACATGAAGACCAAGAATCTCCAGAATCATCAACAAGGCAATGAAATTGATGACATAGGTAATGATATTTTCCAGCAATTTAATGAGTGTCGCTTCCCTGCGTTCCGTTACCCGAATGGGACTTCTTAAACGTGCTTTGAAAAATTTATTCAGAATAGTCTTTCCTATTGTAATAATAATACGCGATAACAGCAGAACAAGGAAGATTTTAATAATACCCTCGCCCATCAGCAGCCATATCTTTTCATCCAATATCTCTTTTGCAACGTTATCATAAATACGATCCATATTTTCCTCCTGCCTAATGCAAATAACAGCAAATCTATTATATCTTCGACGTATTCCTCTACCCTCCATGCATGGAGGTAACCATGAAATAGCGAGATTTTCTCTATTTTATCAATAAATAATGGTTTCTGTACAAAAAAATTATGGGTATATAGTTAATAGAATTTAGAAATTTTATCCCGAACATTCAAATGATTATTTACTAGAAAGTATAGATGAAAGCAATTGGTAGAGGATAACGTCGATTCATATCCCCTTCACCTGTTTGCATGTTTTGCAAAAAATTCCCTCACCCATCATGTTAAATACCGTATATTTTCCCCTTTTTATCCGTATACTGTAATACCAAATAAAGTAAAGGAGTTGAGCCGATGAATCTGAATTCTAGTCTATTTAATAATAATAAAAATAGATTAAGTCGCATCCTGCATGAAGATACGGATGCATCCAAACAAATTTCCCAGGAATTAATCAACCTCCTCCCAACAGGAAAGCTTCAACCAATCGTCATCGTCTGCATAGGCACAGACCGTTCCACAGGCGATTCACTCGGACCACTTGTCGGCACTCTGCTCAGTGAAAAGGCTGAAAACAGTTCTTCTTCATTCCATGTTTATGGTACTCTGGATGACCCTATACATGCGATGAATTTACAGGAAAAATTAAATGAAATTAAAAAGCTACATGCCAATGCCTTTATAGTCGGAATCGATGCTTGCTTGGGGAAAATGAAAAGCGTCGGCATCGTTCAGATCGGCCAGGGACCAGTTAAGCCGGGTGCCGGGGTCAATAAAGACCTTCCTTCCGTCGGAAATGCCCATATTACAGGAATCGTGAATGTAAGTGGATTCATGGAGTTCATGGTCTTGCAGAACACGCGTCTTAATCTTGTGCTAAAAATGGCGAAAACCATTGCCGAGGGGATTTATGAAGCACAAAATCATTATCCAATAAAACCTTCCATCACTCCTTTCACATGGTCATTCAAGCAAGAAAAAACCCTTTGATCGGTTTTTTCATAAAAAAGAAGGAAGGGGCCAGCCCCTTCCTTCTTTTTTATGCATAATACATGAAAGTAACCAGAATGGCAGTGATCATTATGCCCGGAAGCAGATTCGCCACCCTGATTTTGGTGACACCGATAATATTCAAACCAATCGCCAAAATCATGACTCCACCAGTTGCAGTCATTTCCAATATGAAGGAATCCATTAATGCAGATGGGATCATCGTATTGATTTGCCTTGAAAAAACCGCCAGGAATCCCTCATAAAGAATGATAGGAAATGCTGAAAAAAGTACCCCTATGCCTAACGTGCTGGCGAGGACAAGTGCTGTGAATCCATCGATTATCGCTTTTGTTATCAAAACGTCATGATCATTCCGGATACCGCTATCCAGGGCACCGATAATGGCCATCGCCCCAATTCCAAATATGAGCGTAGCTGTTACAAACCCCTGAGATATCGAGGTTCCTTCCTTCGCTTTCATCCTGCGTTCAATCCAATTGCCTAAAGAATTAAGCCTGCCCTCAAGATTCATCCATTCACCGAGGACCGCCCCGCCGACAATACTTAAAATGACAACAAGGAAATTATCGCTTTTAAACCCCATCTGCAAACCTAAAACCATCACGGCTAAACCGATACCACTCATGACCGTTTCTTTAATCTTCTCAGGTATATGTTGTAAAAACCTTCCTAAAATCGAGCCGATTAAAATGCAGGCACCGTTCACCAAAGCCCCTAATAATACCATCTCATCCACCTAATTTTCTGCATATGTCTTCATGATCTTTTCATAAGGGGATCTAAGAGGAAAGGTTTTCTTGATCGATCAAGTTCAAAATTCTCTCTAAATCTTCTTTTGAAAAGAATTCTATTTCTATTTTTCCTTTTTTCTTGCTTTGTTTTATCGTTACGCTCGTTCCTAGTCTTTCACGCAGACTTGTCTCCCTTTGCTTTATGAAGATATCTTTTTTCTCTTGTTTCTTAGGTTTGGTTTCACGTGAAACGGTATCATTCAATTGATGTATATACTGCTCCAGCTGTCTGACATTCATCCCTTCCTTGAGGACTTTATCCGCTACCGGCTTGAGCATCTCTTTTTTCTTTAAACCCAGCAATGCCCGGCCATGTCCCATGGAAATTTCCCCGTCGGAGATATATCTCCTAATTCCTTCTGGCAAAGATAGTAATCTAACATGGTTCGCAATATGGGGTCGGCTTTTCCCCAGCCGGTTGGCCAGCTGCTCCTGGGTGAATTCCAATTTTTCAAGAAGCGTTTGATAAGCGGTAGCCTCTTCGATCGGATTCAAATCTTCCCGTTGCAGGTTTTCCAAAATGGCCAGTTCCATCATCTGCTGTTCACTCAATTCCCTCACAACGACTGGAACTGTCTTTAAATCAGCTTCCTTGGCAGCACGATAACGCCTTTCCCCAGCCACGATTTCATATCCCTTAATACTTTTCCGGGCAATAATCGGCTGTAATATCCCATGCTCCATGATGGATTGCTTTAATTCCTCTATAGCTTCTAGCCGAAAGCTCTTTCGGGGCTGATAAGGATTTGGCCTTAATTCCCTTAATTTGATTTCGCGCACGATTTCATCTTTACTGATCTCCCCACTGTTGAAAAGTGCGTTAAGTCCTTTGCCAAGCCCTTTAGCCATTTGATACCACTTCCTTTGCCAATTCTAGATAGACCTCCGCCCCTCGTGACTTTGGATCATATATAATTATCGGTTCTCCATGGCTCGGTGCTTCACTCAAACGGACATTGCGGGGAATGATGGTTTGGTAGACTTTATCCTGAAAGTATTTTTTGACTTCTTCTATGACCTGGAGACCTAAATTTGTTCTTGCATCCAACATCGTCAATAGCACACCCTCGATTTTCAAATCATGGTTCAAATGCTTTTGGACGAGGCGGACCGTATTCAATAGTTGACTCAAACCCTCCAATGCATAATATTCACATTGTACTGGGATCAAAACAGCATCGGCAGCCGTTAAGGCATTAAGCGTAAGCAAACCCAATGATGGAGGGCAGTCAATCACAATGTAATCATACTGGCTTTGCACCTCTTCTAACGCCCTTTTTAATCGGACTTCCCTTGAGATGGTTGGAACAAGTTCAATTTCTGCACCTGCAAGTTGAATTGTCGCAGGTATAGCATATAGGTTTTCCACCTTTGTTTCCATGATAACGGTACTGGCCTCAACATCATCAACCAATACATCATAAATACATTGTTCCACATCTGCTTTGTCAATACCTGCACCGCTTGTCGCATTTCCCTGCGGGTCAATATCGACCATTAAGACTTTCTGTCCAATGTATGCAAGACAAGCACTTAAACTGACAGAAGTTGTCGTTTTTCCAACACCGCCCTTTTGATTGGCAATGGCGAGAATCTTACCCACGAATTCACCCGCTTTCAACTATCTTCATGACGCTTTATCTATTGATTTTTACCGTGAATCCAATTATTTCTTTCTATTTTATCATGAATGTTACTGGAAGAAATCGTTTTCTGAAATTCCTCTTAAAATTTGAAATACTTCTAAAAGCATTGAAAATCCAGGAAAATTTGAGTGTTTTAAAAGTGGAAAATGCCAGTTTTGGAGAGAAAATAAAAAAAGCTTGGTAATCGGAGACTACCAAGCGGGCTAAGGATGGGGAATCAAGTTTTTTTCTTGGGTATTTTAATCGTGAACTGATAATACTCCTCGAATTCTTCTTCCTCTGCATCCAGATTTATTCCATTGTCTGTAACCATACTGAGTGATTGGCGGATAGTATTCACGGCAATCCTCATGTCTTTACTAAACGCTTTTCGCTTAGGTTTCGGCTTCTGCACAGTACCCGTTAAGAGCTTGACGACCTGCTCTTCAGTCTGCTTGACGTTTAACCCTTTTTCGATGATTTCCAAAAGCAGTTTCAACTGCTTTTCAGGACTCTTTAACGGTATCAACGAGCGGGCATGGCGTTCCGTAATTTGCTTTTGAAGAAGTGCATCCTGAACCTCCTGCGGCAGCTTAAGCAGCCGAAGCTTATTCGCCACGGTGGATTGACCAATTCCCAGTCTTTGTGCCAGGGCTTCTTGGGTTAAACTATGCAGCTCCAATAGTTTTCCGTAAGCCAAAGCTTCTTCAATCGGTGTCAGTTCTTCACGCTGAAGGTTTTCTATCAGCGCAACGGAAGCCGTTTCTGTATCGGTGAAATCTTTGATTATAGCAGGTGCCAATTCCCAGCCAAGCTTTTGCATGGCCCGGAAACGACGCTCACCTGCAATGATTTCATATTTTCCCTGACCATAAGCCCTTACTACAATTGGTTGAATGATCCCATGTGTATGGATCGTTTGAGCCAATTCGGCAATTTTATCGTCATTAAAAACGGTCCTTGGTTGAAATCGATTAGGCACAATGTCGGAAATGGAAATTTTTCTTATTTCTTCATTATTATTGCTAGGTGTCTCCATCTCTAGTTGCTCTTCTTCTTTTTCGCCAAACCCAAAGAACCGCGAAAAAGGATGCTTCATCTTCCTACACCACCTTTTAAAACTCCCAAATAACATATTCTCTATTTAAAGGACAAGTCCTGCATACATTTCCCGACATGGTTATACATATGTCCCTTCACTGTAAAAAACATGTCGACTGGCGCCATCAAGGCAATAATGAGGGTCGACGGCCAGTTTTTATATATATCGGCCGGCTTTCCCAAAATTATTTCCCGAATCAGCAAGCTAAGGGCACACGTCTTAACCTGAACCGAAAATGCCTTCTTGTTGGCAAATGCAGTATTAAGTGAAAATAATAAGGTCATACATTTATAGTAAAAGAAAATAAGGGCAAGTACCAGCCATATATATCTGAATCCTCTGCTCTTACTATGAAAACATACTTTATCGTACAGAGGTTATTCAATAGGCTGCTTATTCGGTGTCCCTGGTTTTCTTGGGTATTTTTTAGGAGTCTTCTTCACTTTTTTTACAGTAATGATGTTTCTTTCACTATTTTCCTCTGGCAATGTGAAAGGATGAATTTCTTCGATTTCTCCACCTAATGTAAAAATGGCCTTCTTCCCTGTGTCCATTTCATCTTGTGCACTAGCCGCTTTCATGGCAATGAACGTCCCATCCAGTTTAACAAGCGGCAAACATAGTTCACTTAAAACCGACATCCTGGCTACCGCCCTCGCCATGACAATATCATAGGATTCGCGATGCTCCGGTTTTTGAGCGAAGGTTTCCGCCCGGTCATGATAAAAGGAAACTCCCTTTAATTGCAATGAATCCGCAAGGTGATTCAAAAAAGAAATTCGCTTATTCAAGGAATCCACAATCGAGACGTGGATATCAGGGAAACAAATCTTCAATGGAATACTCGGAAATCCAGCTCCAGCCCCAACATCGCAAATTCGATAGGATTCGTCAAAGTCAAAATAGAAGGCTGCACTGATTGAATCATAAAAATGCTTTAGATAAACTTCTTCTTTATCTGTGATGGCTGTTAAGTTCATCTTTTCGTTCCATTCCACCAATAATCGATAATACGTGTCAAACTGATCAAGCTGTTGAGGAGAGAGCTCGATCCCTTTCTCCAGCAGTGCTTGTTGGAACTGTTCAATATTCATGTTTTTTCAATCCTTTTCGGGTATTTCCGTTACTGAGATACTCTGGCAATCTTACCTTGTTCCAAATAAACAAGCAGAATGGAAACATCAGCGGGATTCACACCGGAAATTCTTGAAGCCTGAGCTACTGATAGCGGGTGGACCTGCTTTAATTTTTGACGTGCTTCCGTTGCAAGACCAGAAATTGCATCATAATCGATATTCTCTGGAATCTTTTTGTTCTCCATTTTTTTCAGGCGATCGACTTGCTGCAAGGATTTTTCGATATATCCTTCATACTTGATCTGGATTTCGACCTGTTCCGTCACTTCTTCACTCAGTTCGACATCACTTGGCGCCAACTTCTGAATATGGGAATAATCCATTTCAGGCCTTTTCAATAAATCGGAGGCACGGATTCCATCCTTTAATTCACTGCCGCCACTTGCAGTAATGACTTCTTGCACCTCTTTGGTCGGTTTGATGAAGTTTGATTTCAATCGTTCCTTTTCCATTTCAACCGCTTCTTTTTTCATAAGGAAACGTTTGTAGCGTTCTTCTTTGATCATTCCGATATTGAATCCAATTTCCGTTAAGCGTAGATCGGCATTATCATGACGCAATAATAAACGATATTCTGCACGTGAAGTCAGCAATCGGTATGGTTCATTCGTGCCTTTCGTTACAAGGTCATCAATGAGAACACCAATATAGGCATCCGAACGGCTTAAAATCAGTTCTTCTTTACCCATTGCATTCAATCCTGCATTAATACCGGCCATCAATCCTTGTCCTGCTGCTTCTTCATAGCCGGATGTCCCGTTAATTTGACCTGCAGTATATAGATTTTTGATTTTCTTCGTTTCAAGTGTAGGCCATAGCTGTGTAGGAACGATGGCATCATATTCAATTGCATATCCAGCACGCATCATTTCCGCTTTTTCAAGTCCCGGAATTGTTTGCAGGATTTTCACTTGCACATCTTCAGGAAGACTGGTGGATAAACCTTGCACATAAACTTCCTTTGTATTGCGACCTTCAGGTTCCAAGAAGATTTGATGCCGTGGTTTATCATTAAAACGAACGACTTTATCTTCTATCGATGGACAATAACGCGGTCCGGTTCCTTTAATCATTCCGGAATACATTGGTGAACGGTGTAGATTATCATCAATGAGCTGATGTGTACCCTCATTCGTATACGTTAACCAGCATGGCAATTGATCCGTTATGAACTTTGTCGTTTCATAAGAAAAGGCACGAGGCACTTCATCGCCAGGCTGAATTTCCGTTTTGCTGTAGTCTATGGAAGAACTATTCACACGTGGAGGCGTTCCTGTTTTAAAACGGACCAAATCAAATCCTAACTGCTCCAAGTGTTCAGAAAGCCTGATGGAAGGCTGCTGATTATTAGGGCCGCTTGAATATTTCAGTTCCCCTAAAATGATTTCACCGCGTAAATATGTTCCCGTCGTGATTACGACAGTTTTCGCACGGTACACCGCACCAGTTTTAGTGATGACACCCGTACATACATCGTTTTCAACAATTAATTCCTCTACCATTCCTTGAATCAATGTCAAATTTTCTTGGTCTTCTATCGTCTTTTTCATTTCTTGCTGATAGAGAAATTTATCTGCCTGCGCCCGCAGCGCACGAACGGCCGGACCTTTTGCCGTATTGAGCATCCTCATTTGAATATGGGTCTTGTCGATATTTCTTCCCATTTCACCGCCCAAAGCGTCAATTTCCCTAACGACTATCCCTTTTGCCGGTCCGCCGACGGAGGGATTGCATGGCATAAAGGCGACCATATCCAGGTTAATGGTGATCATCAACGTTTTAGCTCCTACTCTTGCAGCTGCAAGGCCCGCCTCACTGCCAGCATGACCGGCACCAATAACAATGACATCATAGCTACCTGCTTCGTATTGCATATCCTTTTCCTCCTTTTACGCTTATTTTCCTAAACAAAATTGAGAGAACAATTGGTTGATCAAATTATCCTGAACGCTTTCGCCAATGATTTCTCCAAGTAACTCCCATGCTTTCGTGAAGTCGATTTGAACCAAGTCAACCGGCGTACCCATTTCAATAGCATCAATTGCATCTTCGATAGCCTGTAATGCCTGTCCCAGCAAAGCTATATGCCTTGCATTGGACACATAGGTCAGGTCTCCCGTTTCTAAAGAACCTTCGAAAAATAAAGAAGCGATCGCTTCTTCCAATTCATCGACCCCTCGATCTTCCAGTAATGAAGTCGTAACGACTTTATGGGATGCAGCCATTTCCTTAACTTTTGCCATATCGATTTTTTGTGGAAGGTCTGTTTTATTGATGATAACGATAACATCCATTCCCTCAACCGCTTGGAATAGTTTCTCATCTTCAGTAGTGAACTCATCGGAATAGTTCAATACAAGCAATATTAAATCCGCTTCTTTTAATACTGCACGAGACCGTTCAACTCCAATTCGTTCAACGATATCTTCCGTTTCGCGAATTCCTGCTGTATCGACAAGTTTAAGCGGTACACCGCGAACATTGACATACTCTTCAATAACATCACGTGTTGTACCTGGAATATCAGTGACGATCGCTTTGTTTTCATGAACTAAGCTGTTAAGCAATGAAGATTTTCCGACATTGGGACGACCTATGATAACGGTCGCAAGTCCATCCCGAAGTATTTTCCCCTGTTGAGCCGTGTGAAGCAGCTTCTCTATTTCATTCTTTACATAACTGCCTTTTTCCAAAAATAAACGATGCGTCATTTCTTCGACATCATCATATTCCGGATAATCTATATTTACCTCGACTTGAGCGAGGGTCTGTAAAATTTCCTGACGCAGATTTTGGATTAATTTCGAAAGCCGGCCTTCCATTTGACCTAATGCAACATTCATGGCTTTATCCGTTTTAGCACGGATTAAGTCCATAACGGCCTCAGCTTGGGAAAGATCGATCCTGCCATTCAAAAAAGCCCGTTTCGTAAATTCACCAGGTTCCGCTAAACGAGCACCTTGTGAGAGAATAAGCTGCAGTACCCTATTGACCGAAACGATTCCACCGTGACAATTTATTTCAACTACATCTTCCCTTGTAAATGTCTTTGGACCCATCATGACCGAAACCATGACTTCCTCTATGATTTCACCTGTTTTAGGCTGGATAAGGTGGCCATAATGAATCGTATGTGATTTCACTTCAAGCAATCCTTTTCCACCTGGTCCTTTAAAGATCCTATCGGCTATTTCTATGGCCTCATCACCGCTGATTCTAACGATGGCGATCGCCCCTTCCCCTAAGGGAGTAGAGATAGCGGTGATTGTATCGAATTCCATGCTTTCACCTCTTATATATTGATGGTTCTATTTTTTTCTGATAATAAAATCGTCGAATCCCTAAATTACTACAATACCACAGTATATTCATGAAAAAAAGTAGATACTCCTTCCTTCCAAGAGTTATCCACACGCCGTTAATCCATATTCTGTAACAACCATTTTAACTTATCCACATGTGAATAACAAATATCGCCCGCTTCATTTTCTTCCATCCCCTTTAAGGATCAAGAAAATATAAAAAATTTGTCACTTATTGTTGAATGGAAAATTCGCAAAAAAAATATTCGACATTCATCCCTAAAAAAAAGAACCCCTGCTTAAAAGCAGAAGGTTCATTTAAGTGGAGTGATGACCAAGTGACGATATGGCTCCGTCCCACTTGAGGTTGTTTTTATTTTTGGATAATCCAGGAGAGCATTATGGATGACCTTACGTTCATAGGATGGCATCGGCTCCAGTGAAACAGCTTTACCTGTTTTCGTGGCTTTATTTGCCATTCTTTCAGCCAATTGGATTAAGGTGTCATTGCGGCGGCTTCGATAATCTTCTGCATCTACGGTAATATTCAAATACTGCTTCGAATATCGATTTGCTACCAGCTGTGCTAAATACTGAAGTGAATTTAGTGTTTGACCCCTTTTTCCAATCAATAATGCAATTTTATCACCTGATAAATGGAATGTTACGTTCTTACCTTTACGGGTGACATTTATTTGTGCATTGACTCCCATATCGACGCAGACATTCTTCAAAAATCCAAGTGTCTCTTCAATGGGATCCGGAGGCAATGTCACATGGACGATTGCCTTCCTTGCACCAAATAAACCAAAAAATCCTTTTTTTCCTTCATCTTCTACTTCAATCTCCACGCGTTCCTTAGTGCTGTTCAGTTGAGCTAAAGCTAAATTTACTGCTTCTTCGACAGATTGTCCTGTAGCAGTCACTTTTTTCACTTTTTCTTTGCCCCTCCCGCGTTTTCCGCAGCTGCTTTTCTAAGATCCGGACCTTTGATGAAATACGTTTGAACGATACCAAAAATGTTACCAACTACCCAGTAAAGAGAAAGAGCAGCGGGGAAATTAATAGCAAATACAACAATCATGATTGGCATGATGTAAAGCATCATCGTCATTTGTGCCGCCATTTGTGGATTCGAGTTCATTCCAGCCATGGACATCTTTTGCTGGATGAAAGTCGTGATACCTGCAACGACCGGTAAAACATAAACAGGATCCGGGGAACCTAAATCAAACCAAAGAAAACTATGTAAAGCAATTTCTTCCGTACGGCTGATTGCATGGTAAAATCCGATCAAAATCGGCATTTGCACCAATATCGGCAAACATCCCGCCAATGGATTCACATTATATTTCGAAAATAGGGCCATTGTTTCTTGCTGTAGTTTTTGTTGTGTGGCAGCATCTTTTGAGCTGTATTTAGCTTGAAGTTCTTTCATTTCAGGCTGAATGGCCTGCATGGCTTTCGAGCTTTTCACCTGTTTGATCATTAATGGAAGCAATGCCAGGCGAATGATCAGTGTAACGCCGATGATTCCCAAACCATAGTTCTCGCCGAATGCTTCGGAAAGCCAGATGATCAGGGCTGATAATGGATAGACAATGTATGAATTCCAAAAACCTTCACTATCCGCAGTAATAGGTTCTTTAATTTCCGTACACCCTGCCAACAGCATCATTATCGAGGCTAGTCCAATAATGAGTAATATTCGTTTTTTCAACCGTAATTTCCTCCTAACTGCAATCAATCTTTTTTGAAACAATTGTGAACTGTTTATTAGAAGATTTCAAGGAAAAGTAATCCACTTTTTCCACAGTTACAATCGGAATTTTCTATGTCATCTTACTCAAGTAACCATATGATACGAGGAGTCTTATTCGATATTAAGGGGACTTTATTGTTTTTTCATTTTAAAGTTTAGTGATTTAGAACGTTTCAGGACATGTATCAAGCTGCTTTTCACCTGGAAAAAGTCCATCTCCGCCGCTGGTTTTCGAGCAATCACAATATAATCCTTACCCTCTTCTATATCTTCTTTCAATTCCAAAAACGCTTGCCGTATGTATCTTTTGATTTGGTTCCTCATAACGGCGTTCCCGATTTTTTTACTGACAGAAAGGCCGATCCTAAAATGATCCTGACCCGGCTTTTCAAGGACATAGACAACGAATTGCCGATTAGCAGAAGATTCACCTTTTTTAAACACAAGCTGAAATTCATCCTCTTTCTTAATCCTTAACTTTTTTTTCATTTTTACACCTTCATTACATGAATTGAGTCTCAGTAAATCCCTTATTTTGCGAAAAAAGACCACTGAGACTTTTCAGTGGTCTATGCAGATAATACTTTTCTGCCCTTACGGCGACGTGCAGCGATTACTCTACGTCCGTTTTTCGTGCTCATACGTGCACGGAAACCGTGAACTTTACTATGTTTGCGGTTATTCGGTTGATAAGTTCTTTTCATTATATGACACCTCCCTGAGGAATAACAGTTAAAGACAGTCTTTACAATTATATAGATGGAGGTTTCTACTTGTCAACCTCATCCATAAAAAATTTCTTTTTTTAATGCTCAATGTCCAGTAGGCCTTTTTTTACTACCTAGCCTATTGTAAATGATTTTGCTCCGAACTGATATAGAAATTTTTGGGGAAAGGGAAATTTCCATCATTTTATCCATGGCACGAATATGAGATTCGCAAGTAATCCTCCCTTACGACACACCATTCGACAAATTATAAGAACGAACCTGAATCCCTTTCGATCTTTCCCCATGCAGGTCTTCCGGCTTGAACACCTGGTTCATCTCAAATTAATTCGAGCCTATAATCATGGTCTGTGGATAAAATTCGACATGTTTTTTTCTATCCACATCCCATTTTAGAGACTTTTGCACATAACAATGGCCTGTGGAAAAGTTTTTCCCACAAGCCCGGTAAGTTGTGGATAAAGTTTTCTAACCCATTGCAAGACGCCTGAATTTCTGATATTATATTTGTGTTTTCACTCTGAATAACTTTATCAACAGGTAACGTTTATCCACAGACTGTGAATAACTTGTGGATAGTTTATCCGACCTGTGTATATTAATCTGTCCACAGATGGTGGATATTGTCGAAAACCCTTTTTTCTTCTTTATTATATATTTCTTAAAATACCTGTTGATGAATAAACATTCAAATCTGCACTGGCTCACCAGATGTAGTCTGTACAAAGGTTGTACAGCGCAAGATATAGTTTTGGGCACTTCACATTACACAACACAAAAATTCCTTAATACAGCTCACCGAACCTTTGCTGTCAAAATTAATATGAAGACGGCAATCGATGAGTTTATTTGTGCCTATACATTTAGATACAATGATTAAAATTTTTTTTGCAAAGGAGGGATAAGTTTGGATAACATCGATAGCCTCTGGAACCAGGCGCTCGGAAAAATCGAAAAGAAAATCAGTAAACCAAGCTTTGAAACTTGGCTTAAATCAACCAAGGCTTATTTACTGCAAGGTGATACATTAACAGTCACCGCTCCCAATGAATTTGCCAGGGATTGGCTTGAAGAACGCTATTCCCATCTTATTTCCGATGTATTGTTTGAACTTACCGGTGAGGAATTGGAAGCAAAATTCATCATTCCCCCCAATCAAGAAGATGATGATTTTGCCGTTCCTGTTCAGCCTAAAAAGATAAAAAAACAGGATAAAGAGCATGCTGCATTTCCACAGCATATGCTTAATGCGAAAAATACATTCGATACATTTGTCATCGGCTCCGGCAATCGTTTTGCCCATGCCGCGTCTCTCGCTGTCGCAGAAGCTCCGGCCAAAGCCTATAATCCCTTATTCATATACGGGGGCGTCGGCCTTGGAAAAACTCATTTAATGCATGCAATCGGGCATTATGTTCTAGAGCATAATCCGAATGCGAAGGTCGTTTATTTATCGTCTGAAAAGTTCACGAATGAATTCATCAACTCGATCCGGGACAATAAAGCTGGGGAATTCCGTGATAGATACCGAAGCGTGGATGTTTTATTAATTGATGATATTCAATTTCTTGCGGGAAAAGAACAAACTCAAGAAGAGTTTTTCCATACATTCAATGCGCTGCATGAAGAAAGCAAACAGATCGTCATCTCGAGTGACCGCCCGCCAAAAGAGATACCTACACTAGAGGATCGTCTCCGTTCAAGGTTTGAGTGGGGCTTGATCACGGATATCACGCCACCTGATCTGGAAACGCGGATTGCCATATTGCGTAAAAAGGCAAAAGCTGAGGGTCTTGATATCCCGAACGAAGTCATGCTCTATATAGCCAACCAAATCGATTCCAATATTCGTGAGCTTGAGGGTGCACTTATTCGTGTCGTCGCTTATTCTTCATTGATCAATAAAGATATAAATGCCGATTTGGCAGCTGAAGCATTAAAAGACATCATTCCTAGCTCAAAACCTAAAATAATCACCATCTTGGAAATCCAGAAGACGGTCGGTGAACATTATAGTGTCAAACTTGAGGATTTCAAGGCGAAAAAACGGACTAAATCCGTGGCCTTTCCAAGACAGATTGCCATGTATCTTTCCAGGGAATTGACGGACTCATCCCTGCCCAAGATAGGCGATGAATTTGGAGGCCGCGATCATACGACCGTCATCCATGCGCATGAAAAAATCTCCAAACTCATGCAAACGGACACCCAGCTTCAACGTCAGGTTAAAGAAATCCAAGACCAGCTGAGGGTATAATGGATTCTGGATAATGTGAATAACTGGCGACTACTTACACACAGTCTGTCCACATGTGGATAGACTGTTTTTCCTTAGGTTGAGTGGACTTATCCACATATCAACAGGGCCTACTACTATTACTACTATCTTTTTTAATAAAAATTATTAATAAATATGCCTATTCGGCAATAAAAAATTGGAGGATGAAACATGAGATTTATAATCCAAAGAGATCGATTAGTTCATAGTGTCCAAGAAGTAATGAAAGCAGTCACATCAAGAACGACGATTCCGATCCTAACAGGGATAAAGATAAGCGTTACTAGTGAGGGGGTCACTCTAACAGGTAGTGATTCAGATATTTCCATCCAATCATTCATTCCCGCTGAGGTTGACGGAGATGAGATAGTTGAAGTTAAAAGCAGCGGCGGTATAGTCCTGAATGCCCGTTTTTTCAGTGAAATTGTCAAAAAGCTGCCGATGGATACTGTAGAAATTGAAGTGGAGAATAACTTTCAAACGATTATTCGCTCGGGAAAAGCTGAATTTAATCTAAATGGACTGGATCCTGAGGAATATCCTCATCTTCCGATCATTGCAGAAGAAAATATTTTCAAACTTCCAACGGACCTTTTAAAGACCCTCATCCGCCAAACTGGCTTTGCAGTGTCCACGTCAGAAACACGCCCCATCTTAACAGGTGTAAACTTGAAGGTTCAAGATGACGAATTGACCTGTATTGCAACAGATAGCCATAGGCTTGCAATGAGAACAGCCAAAATAGAAAATAAAATTAACGGGACCTATAGCGTTGTCATCCCAGGTAAAAGTCTGAATGAGTTAAGTAAAATCCTTGATGATACAAACGAACTCATTGAAATCGTCATTACCGAAAACCAAGTGCTTTTCAAAGCTGAAAATTTATTATTCTTCTCAAGACTTCTTGAAGGGAATTATCCCGATACATCACGCTTGATTCCATCAGATAGCAAAACCGATGTGACTGTTCATACCAAGGATTTCCTTCAAGCGATCGACAGGGCTTCTTTATTGGCGAGAGAAGGAAGAAATAATGTCGTTAAATTGACAACCCTAGAAGGCCGTATAATCGAAGTCTCTTCCAATACTCCTGAAATTGGTAAAGTAATTGAGGAAGTTCAGGCAGAAGCCATTGAAGGCGAAGACCTGAAGATCTCATTCAGTGCCAAATTCGTAATGGATGCTCTAAAGGCATTGGAAGGATCCGATATAAAAATTAATTTCACAGGTGCAATGCGTCCGTTTGTCATTCGTCCGCTACATGACGATTCCATGCTGCAATTAATTCTCCCGGTAAGGACTTATTAAGCTAAAATAATATTTCAAAAAAATTAAAGGCTTGTATAGCAGGTCTTTAATTTTTTTATATTTAAACATAGGTTTCCAAAGGGTCTTTGGCGTTTTTTCAATGCTGTACGAGACTCTCAATCGCTAAAAACAAGAACTGAAAAAGCTATACTTTGTCTTAATGGGATTAATTTAGTAAAATGAAATATTAAAGACTACTTAGAAATGAGTGAAGCATGAATGGACTCCATAAAAATCAATACTGAATATATTACGCTTGGACAATTCCTGAAATTGGCCGATTTGATCCAAAGCGGCGGAATGGCGAAATGGTTCTTAAGTGAATACGAGGTTTACATTAATGGCGAATTAGACGTGAGAAGAGGCAGAAAATTAAGATCAGGTGATAAAATAGAGATTCCTGGATTTGGCACCTACACAATTACAAGCTAAAACATAAGGGAAGAGCGGAATATGTATATTGAAAATATAAGTTTGAAAAATTACCGCAACTATACCGAATTGAATCTGGCTTTTGAGAATAAAGTCAATGTAATCCTCGGCGAAAATGCTCAAGGAAAAACAAATGTCATGGAATCCATTTTCGTTTTAGCAATGGCAAAATCCCATCGGACCTCAAATGATAAAGAACTTATTCGCTGGGATGAAGAGTATGCTAAAATAGAAGGAAGAGTTAGAAAGAGAAATACCTCAATACCACTTGAGCTGACCATTTCAAAAAAAGGGAAAAAGGCGAAGTGCAACCATATTGAACAAAGAAAGTTGAGTCAATATGTCGGAAATATGAATGTGGTCATGTTTGCGCCTGAGGATCTTAACCTTGTAAAGGGAAGTCCTCTAGTCAGACGCCGTTTTATAGATATGGAAATTGGCCAGGTTTCTCCCGTATACCTTCATGATATGAGCCAATATCATAAAATACTTCAACAAAGAAATCATTACTTAAAGCTTCTGCAGACCCGGAAACAAACGGATACGACGATGCTTGACGTGCTGACCGATCAATTTATTCAGTATGCAGCGAAAATTGTCGAAAGAAGGTACGAGTTTCTTTTAAAGCTCCAGCAATGGGCAGAACCTATTCATTCGGGGATCTCCAGAAATCTAGAAGTATTGAAAATCCAATATAAACCGTCGCTTGATGTATCAGAATCTATGGATTTGACGAAAATGATAGAAGTATACACAGAAAAATTTGATAAAATAAAAACAAGGGAAATTGAACGGGGTGTTACACTGGTAGGTCCTCATCGTGACGACCTGGTTTTTTTTGTGAATGACCGTGATGTCCAGACATACGGTTCACAAGGACAACAGCGTACGACTGCCTTGTCTTTGAAACTTGCCGAAATTGAGCTGATCCATGAAGAAATCGGCGAGTATCCCATTTTATTATTGGATGATGTGTTATCGGAACTCGACGATTTCCGTCAATCCCATTTACTGAATACGATACAGGGGAAAGTGCAAACATTTGTGACGACACCCTCCGTTGATGGAATCGATCATCAAACCCTACGAGAAGCGTCCACCTTTTATGTTAGTCAAGGAAGTATAAAAAAGGTTAAATGATGAGGTGAATGTATGTATCTCCACATTGGTGAAGACATTCTTGTGAAAACGGACGATGTCATAGCCATTTTAGATAAGAAGCTGCTTCAGGCCTCTCCAATCATGAGTGAATTTTTGGAGAAAAAGTCCGATGTAACTTCCCATTTAGCAAAAAACTCGGTTAAATCGATTGTAGTGACGGACAAACAGGTTTATTATTCACCGCTCGCGTCGTCCACCTTGAAAAAGCGTTCACTTCAGCCATCGCTCTTAATCGATGATATAGATATTCTTTGAATTGTAGCTAAACGTTATAATTACTCCTGAAAATTGATAAATGCCAAAAGAAAAGTGTAGGTGATACGTATGACAATGGAACAAAAAGAAGTACAAGCTCAGGCATACGATGAGAATCAGATACAGGTTTTAGAAGGCTTAGAAGCAGTTCGTAAACGTCCGGGGATGTATATCGGCACTACCTCTGCAAAAGGACTTCACCATCTTGTTTGGGAAATTGTCGATAATAGTATTGATGAGGCACTGGCTGGTTTCTGTACGGAAATCAAAGTGACGATCGAAGAAGACAATAGCATAACCGTAGTCGATAATGGTCGGGGGATTCCAGTGGGGATCCATGAAAAAATGGGACGTCCGGCTGTAGAAGTAATCATGACGGTCCTTCATGCGGGCGGTAAATTTGGAGGCGGAGGTTATAAGGTCTCCGGCGGTCTGCATGGTGTGGGGGCATCAGTAGTTAATGCCTTATCCACGGTATTGGAAGTTTACGTTCATCGTGAAGGTAAAATCCATTATCAGCAATTTAACCGCGGTATCCCAAAAGAAGATTTGAAAATCATCGGGGAAACCGATCATACCGGAACGACTGTACACTTCATTCCTGATGGTGAAATCTTCACGGATACCTTGGAATATGACTTTGATACATTAGCCACACGAATCCGCGAGCTTGCATTCCTGAATAAAGGGTTGAAGCTGATCATTGAAGATAAACGTGAAGAAGAAGAAAAAATCAGGGAGTTCCACTATGAGGGCGGTATCAAATCTTATGTTGAGCATTTGAACCGTTCTAAAGAGGTATTGCATGAGGAACCGATTTTCATGGAAGGCGAGAAAGATGGAATTTCCGTTGAATTGGCCCTGCAATATAATGACAGCTATATCAGCAATGTCTTTTCTTTTGCCAATAATATTCATACCTATGAAGGCGGTACACATGAATCGGGATTCAAGACTGCTTTGACCCGTGTCATCAATGATTATGCACGGAAAAATGGTCTTTTAAAAGAAGCGGATACCAATTTCTCAGGTGAAGATGTCCGGGAAGGTTTAACGGCAATCATTTCGATTAAGCATCCTGATCCGCAATTTGAAGGTCAGACGAAAACCAAACTCGGAAACTCTGAGGTAAGAACGGTTACTGATTCCATTCTTTCGGAACGACTTGATGCCTTCTTATACGAAAATCCTGCCGTGGCCCGAAAAATAGTGGATAAAGGGCAAATGGCAGCGAGAGCCCGTTTGGCAGCGAAGAAAGCACGTGAATTGACCCGGAGGAAAAGTGCTTTGGAAGTATCCAATCTACCAGGTAAATTGGCAGATTGTTCTTCTAAGGACCCGAGTATCAGCGAATTATACATCGTTGAAGGAAACTCTGCGGGAGGCTCGGCAAAACAAGGGCGGGACCGCCATTTCCAAGCCATATTGCCGCTAAGGGGTAAAATCCTGAATGTTGAGAAAGCGCGATTGGACAGAATCCTGCACAATGAAGAAATAGGTACGATCATCACAGCACTTGGAACGGGCATTGGTGATGAATTCAATACTGAAAAAGCCAGATACCATAAAATTGTTATCATGACCGATGCGGATGTGGATGGTGCCCATATCAGAACACTGATGTTGACATTCTTCTACCGGTATATGCGAAAAATCATCGAGTATGGATATATATATATTGCTCAGCCGCCACTTTTCAAGATTCAGCAAGGGAAAAAAGTGGATTATGCTTATAATGACCGCGAGCTTGAAGAAATCATGGCAAGTCTGCCAAGTACTCCGAAGCCTAACCTGCAGCGTTATAAAGGGCTGGGGGAAATGAATCCGGAGCAATTGTGGGAAACGACCATGAACCCAGAAACGAGAACGCTGCTTCAAGTCAGTTTGAAAGATGCCGCCGAGGCAGATGAAACTTTCGAGATGCTGATGGGCGACAAGGTAGAACCGCGACGTAACTTCATTGAAGAAAATGCAATTTATGTAAAAAATCTTGATATCTGATTTTTGACAGGATGCTTTTTACATCCTGTTCTTTACATAGTGCACGAACAGTTAAACTTAAATGAGATATAAGCTTTTAATAGGAGGTTGGCTCCATGTCAGAAAATGAAAGATCAGGTGTTAAAGAAATAAATATAAGTACCGAGATGCGGACATCGTTTTTGGATTATGCGATGAGCGTTATCGTGTCGCGGGCTTTGCCTGATGTAAGGGACGGTTTGAAACCGGTACACCGAAGAATTCTTTATGCAATGAACGATCTTGGAATGACTTCGGATAAACCATTTAAGAAATCAGCCCGTATTGTCGGGGAAGTTATCGGTAAATATCACCCCCATGGTGATTCGGCAGTATATGAAACGATGGTACGGATGGCGCAACCTTTTAACTATCGCTATATGCTTGTAGATGGACATGGGAATTTCGGTTCGGTCGATGGTGACCAAGCTGCCGCAATGAGGTACACCGAAGCGAGAATGTCGAAAATCTCGATGGAGTTACTCAGGGACTTAAATAAAGATACGGTCAATTTCCAGGATAACTACGATGGTTCAGAAAGAGAACCAGCCGTCATGCCTGCCCGTTTCCCGAACTTATTGGTGAATGGTTCATCAGGAATAGCGGTAGGAATGGCAACCAATATTCCGCCCCATCAATTAGGTGAGGTAATTGACGGCGTATTGGCTTTAAGCAAGAATCCTGAGATTACAATTCCAGAGTTGATGGAATATATTCCTGGTCCGGACTTTCCGACAGCCGGTTTGATTTTAGGGAGAAGCGGAATCAGAAAGGCCTATGAAACCGGTAAAGGGTCAATCATTCAACGGGCGAAAGTCGAGATTGAAGAGAAACCGAATGGTAAACAGGTAATCCTTGTTAAGGAAATCCCTTATCAAGTGAATAAAGCAAGATTGATTGAAAAAATTGCAGAACTTGCCCGAGATAAGAAAATCGAAGGCATCACCGACTTACGGGATGAATCGGATCGCAATGGTATGCGTATTGTCATGGAGCTTCGAAAGGATGTTAATGCGAATGTCCTTTTAAACAACCTGTATAAGCACACCGCGATGCAGACCACCTTCGGAATCAATCTGCTTGCTTTGGTGGACGGTCAGCCAAAGGTGCTGAATTTAAAACAATGCCTGCGCTACTACTTGGAGCATCAGCAGGTAGTCATACGTCGCAGGACTGAATTTGAACTGCGGAAAGCGGAGGCCCGTGCCCATATTTTAGAAGGTTTGCGTATTGCACTTGATAATTTGGATGCAGTCATCTCGTTGATCCGCAGTTCCCAAACGACAGATATTGCCCGTGAAGGCTTAATGACACAATTCTCACTTTCCGAAAAACAGGCGCAAGCTATCCTGGATATGCGTTTACAGCGCTTGACAGGTCTGGAACGTGAAAAAATTGAAGATGAATATCAGGCATTAATGGCTATAATTGCAGAATATAAAGCGATTCTTGCTGATGAAGAAAAGGTTCTTGAAATTATCCGTGAAGAGCTTCTTGAAATTAAAGAACGTTTTGATGATAAACGGAGAACTGAAATCACATTAGCCGGCTTTGAAAGCCTGGAAGATGAAGATTTAATCCCAGAGGAAAATATAATCGTGACACTTACGCATAACGGTTATATTAAACGCTTGCCTGCAACCACATACCGCAGTCAAAAACGCGGGGGGCGCGGAATACAGGGTATGGGAACGAATACAGATGACTTTGTCGGTCACTTGTTAACCACTTCGACTCATGACACTCTATTATTCTTCACCAACAAAGGTAAAGTCTATCGTTCAAAAGGATATGAAATACCTGAATATGGCAGGACGGCAAAAGGATTGCCGCTTATCAACTTGTTGGAAGTCGATAAAGGCGAGTGGGTCAATGCAATCATACCTGTGAAGGAATTTGCGGACGATTGGTATTTATTCTTCACGACCAGACATGGGATATCAAAGCGTACACCTTTATCGTCCTTTGCAAATATCCGTAATAACGGTTTAATTGCCCTAGGTTTACGTGAAGACGATGAATTGATCTCTGTCCGGCTTACGAATGGAGAGAAACAGATCATAATTGGAACGAAGTCCGGTATGATGATTCGTTTCCCAGAGACGGATGTACGGACAATGGGACGTACTGCAGCAGGAGTAAAAGGAATTTCCTTAGGGACAAATGATGAAGTTGTCGGAATGGAAATTCTTGAAGATGATGAAGAAGTCCTGATCGTTACGAAAAACGGTTATGGAAAAAGGACCTCTGCGGAAGAATACCGTATTCAAAGCCGTGGAGGCAAAGGAATAAAAACATGTAATGTCACTGAGAAAAATGGTGAACTTATAGCCGTGAAAACAGTTACGGGTGAAGATGAAGATTTGATGCTGATTACAGCAGCTGGTGTATTGATCCGAATGGAAGTCGAAGGCATTTCTAAAACGGGCCGTAATACACAGGGTGTTAAGCTCATCCGACTCGAATCTGCAGATAATGAATATGTTTCTACGGTGGCCATCGTAGGAAGGGAAGAAGAAGAAGAAAAAGACCTGGAAATAGAGGCGGTAACAACTCTAGATCCGGATTCTGATCCTGAACCTACGGTAAATGAAGAAAATGAAGAAACTGAAAAAGATACGGAAGAATAATCTTTTACTAAAAAAGGGGTTCGGATTTTAATTCCGAACCCCTTTTGAAATTCCCTTTGATTTTTTTTGAAACAATGAGACAGCGGGGGTATCTATAAGCAACGCTCAAATTGTATAAACCGTAAAAAAATTGTAGACCCAGCAATAAAGCTGGGTCTTTTTTGCATTAGCTCGGTTTCAAATGATATCAGAGTGTTCGGGTTTGGGTAAAGACTCGTTGGCTTCAAGTTACTTCCCAAATAAGCTTCGCTAATTTTTCCATGGGAAGCCGGGTCAAACTGAACAATGGATTCATCGCTGAAATCATTTTTATTGATGCTGGCTCGCAAACATGACCGGTCATAAAGGTGATGGATAGTGGGCAAATTATCAATTTAGGGATTAATCGTGAATTATATATAAAAGAAGTACTATAATGTTTAAAGAAAAAATTCACTCTTGAAATCTAAGCTTTTTCTTCTTGATCAGGGGTAAAGTCATAGTATTTGAAATCTATGAATGGATGAATATTATTTATTTTAAAATAACTATTGCTTTTATTCCTGATACTAGATATAATAACTAAGTCGACAGCGAAAGAATAAAGTTGTTGACAAGGAATAATATAAATGATATATTATTAAAGTCGCTTACGAAGTAACGACGATAAATCGCTCTTTGAAAACTGAACAGAACAAAGCGCCAACGTTAAATTTTAAGTGAGCACACACTATCAAAAAAGCAAATGAGCAAGTCAAACATTTCTTCGGAGAGTTTGATCCTGGCTCAGGACGAACGCTGGCGGCGTGCCTAATACATGCAAGTCGAGCGAATCGAYGGGAGCTTGCTCCCTGAGATTAGCGGCGGACGGGTGAGTAACACGTGGGCAACCTGCCTATAAGACTGGGATAACTTCGGGAAACCGGAGCTAATACCGGATACGTTCTTTTCTCGCATGAGAGAAGATGGAAAGACGGTTTACGCTGTCACTTATAGATGGGCCCGCGGCGCATTAGCTAGTTGGTGAGGTAATGGCTCACCAAGGCGACGATGCGTAGCCGACCTGAGAGGG
>NZ_JBFUIQ010000026.1:0-51906 GCF_056401795.1 Peribacillus sp. P4_D6 | reverse complement strand
ATTGAAGGAAATCAACCAAGATCATGGTTTGTTGGCGATAATGATTGGAGGACTTCTGATTCTCGGAACGGGCGTCATTTATTTTCTTTCCAGGCAGATTTCGCGCCCCATCCAAGACGTAGCTAACGCAGCTGTCCAGGTTCGTGAAGGCAACTATGATATCCATTTCAAAGAGGAAGAGGAAATCAAGGAAGAAGAAATCTATGAACTGATAGAATCATTTAAGGAAATGACCAATCGATTGAAGGTCATGGAGAAGTTGCGGGCGGAATTGCTCGCGGGCGTAACCCATGATTTGAAAACGCCAGTCACTTCCATTAGCGGACTGATACAAGCGGTGAAAGATGATGTCGTCAAGGGAGAGCAAAGTAAGGAATTCCTCGATATTTCATTAAAGGAAACTCAGCGTTTACAAGGTATGATAGAGGATTTACTCAATTATAATGCCATATCGGCAGGCGCTTTTAAAATCCGGGTGCAAAAAGAGAATATCAATATATTCATCAAGGAAATCGCTTATCGCTGGCAGGTGACCCAAGATGATGATCAAGCGTTCGCTTTGGAGATAAGCGTTCCTGATGAACCGGTCTTTGGTCAAATTGATTCTTTGCGGATGCAGCAAATCGTCATTAACCTTTTGAATAATGCCAGACATGCACTTGACGGCAAAGGCAAAATAGCGATTCATCTTTATGAAAAGGATGAAGAACGAATCTGCATTGATGTTCTGGACAGCGGGCGGGGGATTCCAAAGCATGAACAGCAATATGTGTTCGAACCATTTTATCGAGGCGAAAACAAAAAGTTGAAGGTACGCGGTTTAGGTTTGGGACTGCCATTCAGTAAGATGCTCGCAAAAGCGCAAAAGGGAGATCTTGTGCTTAAGGATAGCAATGAACAAGGCACCATCTTCACGATTGTCATAGAAAAAGCGGATCAAATATAAAAAAGGGTTGTCCTGGTAATGGACAACCCTTTTATTATGCAGAATGCTAACTAATTAAGCTAATTGGCTGATTGCCCGCCATAATTGTACATGACGGACCTTCCTTGGAAGGAAGCGTCCCATTTCCTCTTCATTATATCCTGCATGCAAGTTCTTATGGTCGAAAATGATCGGCCGGCGAAGTAAATCCGGGTTATCTTGAATAAGCTTGCAAAGATCATTAAGCGGTGTATTATTTATATCGATATTCAGGCTTTTGAATTTTTTGGAACGGGTTGAGATGATTTCATCTGTCCCGCCTTCCGTTTTACGTAAAATCTCTTTTATTTCTTCTATAGAAAGAGGCTGGGAATATAGGTTACGTTCATTAAAGGAAATTTCGTTCTTCTTAAGCCAAGCTTTTGCTTTACGACAGGCTAAACTGCTTGGAGTAGTATAAATTGTTACCATTAAAATCGACTCCTTCAAAGTTTTCAAGTTTATTGGAATGAAATTATTTTTATATTTGTGATACTCTTACTTTAACGTTTCTTTGTGTCAGCAAGATGTCAAGAAAAATAAACTTAAATGTTATTTTAAAAGGAAAGGGAGAAAATGAAATGAAATCTGCCTTTAATGAAAAAGAAACGGTTTGGGTAATGAAACCGAATAAGGACCTGCATATGCCGATATTTAATAGTGGAGTGAGAGAAGTATCATGACAGGGGATTTTTGGTCACCAGTCAGGCTATCGATACAAGTAGCGGGACTGGCGGGTATCCTTGTTTTCATTTTAGGAATTTTCCTTGCGCGAATGATGGCTAAAAAGCAATTCAGGGGAAGAGTCCTGTTGGAAACAGCGTTTTTATTGCCGCTTGTTTTGCCGCCGTCCGTCGTTGGTTTTTTATTGATCGTGATTTTTGGCAAGAATGGACTGCCGGGACAATTCATTGAAAGGGTTTTTGACCAGCCCTTGATGTTCACGTGGTGGGCTGCGGTCATTGCATCTACCGTGGTAGCTTTTCCGCTAATGTACCAATCCGCTAAAACGGGCTTTGAAGGTATAGATGAAGAAATTGAAAATGCAGCAAGGGTTGACGGGGCCGGGGAGTGGAGGTTATTCCTGTTTGTAACCCTCCCATTGGCGGTCAAATCGATCGTCACAGGTGCCATCCTAAGTTCAGCGCGTGCGTTGGGGGAATTCGGGGCCACACTCATGTTTGCCGGAAACATTCCCGGACAGACACAAACCATACCGACCGCGATTTATATCGCCATGGACTCCGGGAATATGACATTGGCCTGGCTATGGGTTGCCGTAATCATTGTCATTTCATTCATTATGCTTTTTATCGTGACATACATAAAATGAATGCTGTTTTTCGTATATGCTTATGAATAAGCGAGGTGCGGCTTCTACGTCCTCTTTATGGGTGAATCCGTTTTTTTCGTAAAGATTTCGTGCGGGAAGGTTCATTTTACCGGTCGAAACGGATATCTTTTCCCAGTCGACGTGTAATTGGAGAGCATGTAACAATGCGTCCGCAATACCCTGCCGAAAATAATCAGGATGGACGACCATTCGGCAAATCAGCAATTGGCCATTCTCTTTTGTATAAGATATGGCACCAGCTAAGGCATCACCCTTTAAATAGCATAAAAACGTTTCATGGCAATGTATGAATTGTTCATATGTTTCCAATAGAGGAGGTATATCGGCAAAACCGATCATTTCCGCTTCCACCTTATAGGCTTCTTTCTGCAGTTTAAATAGCTGCTGGCCATAGTCTGATTCCAGGTCCCGAATTCTCATGATCAAATCCTATCACTCCTTTTCATTACATTATAATGGAAGAGGGGGATTATTGTTTCTAATCAGTCTGTGTTATAATCGACAAACAATATGAACTAATGAAATGAGGAAGAAATTTGTTAACATTTGAAGAAAAATTGAGCATCATTGAAACTTTTCCGGAATTACAGCGAAAAGACGTTTCATTGGGACGTGTGAACTTCCATTATCCAGATAGCGTCCAGGAGAAAAAGATCGTCGTTCAGCACTTGCATCCCAATGGAAATGGGTTCGTTTACGCAGGGCATATGAGAAAAAAAGACACTGACCGTAAAGGGTTTATCAATATACGTGACTATAATGAAGCCGAATTAAAAGAATTGATCCAAAGAAGCGTGGATTACCTATCTGAACCTCCGGCTGAAATTGAAGAAGAGGAAAACGAGTTCGCTAGGTTGGAAGGGGCATGGATTGGCCCTGAAAAGCAAGAGCTTACACTTCAAAAGGAAGACCTGCTTTGGAATGTTTATTCAGGGTCGAATCTTGAGGAATGTTTCGAAAGTCCGGTTGAGGCGGAGCGCTACTTATTGGACGAAGGCTTCCGACAAAGCAAGAAGAGGAATATGTAGAATTTTAGGATAATTTGTCGGTTGATTTACGGCGATAATCTTGTTTTTTTAGGATTTTCCATGATATAATATGAGTAATTATTTTTGTTCGGAAAAGTTTGATAGAAGGATTTACTGTAATAGGATTCCTCTTGAAACATTATCCAGAACCAAAAATAGTAATAAAATGGATTTTTCCAAACACAGGAGGAACTATCATGGTACAAGGTAAAGTAAAATGGTTTAACGCAGAAAAAGGTTTCGGTTTCATCGAAGTTGAAGGCCAAGACGATGTATTCGTACATTTCTCAGCTATCCAAGGTGAAGGCTTCAAAACGCTTGAAGAAGGCCAAGAAGTTTCTTTCGAAATCGAGCAAGGCGCTCGTGGACCACAAGCTGCTAACGTTCAAAAATAATTGAACGCATATAAAAAAAAGACTCCGATTTTGGAGTCTTTTTATTTTTCCTTTTTTTCGGCGATTTCCTTTAATGCTTTGTCCAATTTTTCTTCGATCCGTTTAGTACGATTAAAATGCCCTGACAGGAAAAACACGATGAATATAACGAATGCGACAAGCACTAGCATGAAAAGGATAGGAAGGAACTGGGTTATATTCTCAGTCATTGGATATCATCTCCTTTTTTCTCCATTATACTTCATGCTTACCGTTGCTATGATTGAGGGAGCCAAGTTTTAAAAAAAACACTGAAAGGGGATATGCGAAAACGCAATCCCCTTTCAGTCAGTTCTGGAATAGCGAAGCGAACTTTTGAAGTCTGTGCAGGTCTGATTCTTGATACATCTGTTCTATCTTCAATGTCACCAATAACTGGCTCTTCGCAAATAACATATCCCGGAAATGATCGACCGCCCCACAAAAATGATTATAATTGGTTTCGCCAGTGCCGAAGACTCCCGTTTTCAGGCGAGCGATAGGCAACTGTTCCAGTTCTTTATAAAAGGCTGCTGATTTAGCGGGAAGCTCCCCATTGCCCCATGTATAGGTGCCGACGATCAAGGCATCGTAATCCGGCAATGTACGTAAATCGAATTCATTCATTCGATATAAGAAAGCCTCAGGTAAAAGGGCAGCGAGGGCTTCGGCAAGCGCTTTTGTATTGCCGCCGGCAGAATGATAGACAATGGCGATTTTACAGCTCATCGAACCCATTGCTGGCATTTACTTGACTGTATGTCCTTGACTTCTGTTCGAAGAAATCGGTTTTGGTAAGGCCGATGGATTCATCATCGAACGTTTTGATCCATGGCATCGGGTTCTCGCCATACTCTTTATACAAATTTTCAAGGCCTAGCATACGTAACCGTTTGTTGGCGATATATTCGATGTACTCATTGAATTCTTCCAAATCGAGATCGGCTTTCGTTTGGATATCTTCGAGCATATATTCAGACCATTCCTTTTCGAGTTCGACTGCTTTTTCAATCGTTGTATAGATGAACTTCGTGTTTTCTTCATTATTTAACTCAGGATATTCATACATCAAGATTTGAACGAGCATGCCAATGAAATCGAAATGGACCATTTCATCGCGATGAATATAGGATATCATCGTAGCTGAACCGGTCATTAGATTTTGGCGTCCTAGATTATAATAAAAGGCGAAAGCCAAATAGAAATAAATCCCTTCAAGGTTCGTTGAATGGATCAGTGCCTCGAATAAATGCTGAGGGCTGGGATCGTCCACGAACGTTTGATAAGCATCAACGATCGGTTGGTTACGCTTAATCACTTCAGGATGTTCTTTGATGCGGTCGAAAAGCTGTTTTTGCTTGCCTACCGGAATCAAGGAAGCAAGGATATAGGAATAAGACTCATTATGGATCGATTCCTGCTGGGCCATGTTGGCCAAGATAGCTTTTGCCGCCGGATCTTTTATGTACCGGAGGATCTCTACTAAAGTGGGCGTTTGAAGACTGTCCATTCCAGCAATCATCGTAAGGATTTCGAGAAAAGCGTCCTGGATATCTTCATCCAATTCGCCCCACTGCTTTTTATCCTGAATCATGTTCACGCTCGAAGGCTTCCAAAAGTTATTGATGAGCTGTGTATAGGTATCATAGAATTTTTCATACTGTATATCGTTCCAAAGGAGGAAGCCTGAAGCTTCTCCTTTGAAAACACCGGTTGCCTTTGTTGGATGCGTCGGTTCGAGCATCCGAATTTTTTTTATATGATTGGTCATTCGTGAAAACTCCTTTAAGAATAGATTACTGGGTCATGATTGACGTTAACTTGAACAGCTTTCGCAGGCATTGTCATATTCGGAAGACGTCGAACGAACATAATACGTTGATTTCAACCCGCTTTCCCATGCCGTTAAATGGATGTCCAAAAGGACCTTCGCTTTGATTGTATTGTGTACATACAGATTAAAGCTGATTGCTTGGTCAATATGGCGTTGGCGGGCTGCATTTTGCCTGATGCTTTCCAGTTGATCCAAATTGAATCGCGTCTTTTTATAATATTCATACGTATTTGGCGTCAAGCCTGGTGCGGTCACCTTGAATTTGAAGTTTTTCTTTTCTTCGTAAAATTCAATTTCATACAAAGGATCGATTCCATCCGTGGAATTACCGATTTTGGCTGTCGATGAATTGGGGGCAATCGCCATTAAATAGCCATTACGGGTTCCGTGCTCCTGCACGTCTGCTTTTAAATCCAGCCATTTTTGATCTGTATAGTCACGCAGTTCGAAATAGTCCCCTGTATGCCAATCAGAACCTTCAAAGTATGGGTAAGATCCTTTTTCCTTGGCCAGTTCGTTGGATGCCTTGATAGTTAAGTAAGCGATCTTTTCGTATAAAGCATCTGCATAGCGAACAGCCTCATCGGATTCCCAATAAATATTCTGTGTGGCAAGTAAATGATGCCATCCAAACGTTCCTAAACCAATTGCCCGGTACCGTTTGTTCGAGATGGATGCTTGTTTGACAGGAAGATTATTCACATCAATGACATTGTCCAGCATACGGATCTGAATGGGAATCAATCTTTCCAGAACATCGCTGCCCACCGCTCGGGGCAAGTTAATGGATGAAAGGTTGCAGACAACGAAATCGCCGCTTTTACGAACCACAACAACATCTCCATCTTCTGTTTCATATTCATCCGTGATCGTCGAAGGGCTTAGGTTTTGGGCAATCTCCGTGCAAAGGTTAGAACAATAAATCATACCTTTATGTTTATTCGGATTCTTCCGATTCACTTCATCGCGGTAGAACATATACGGTACGCCTTCTTCTAATTGAGAAATCATGATGCTTTTCATGATGTCCATCGCATTGATTTTTTCAAAGCTATAGTTTGGAAGCGTGCCATTTTCTGCGGCCTCGACAGCAAGTGCATAATGATTCCTGAAGCTTCCTTCGCCTTTCTTTTCGTCATAAAGATCTTCAAGTGAAAATCCAAGGGTTTGCTTAACGGTATGCGGATCGAAAAGATACCATTCTTTTCTGTCGCGTACAGCCTCCATGAATAAATCCGGTATGCATACACCTGTAAAAATATCATGTGCTTTTAATCGGTCATCCCCGTTTTGAGTCTTCAAATCGAGGAAGCTCATGATATCTTTATGCCAGGCATCCAAGTAAATCGCGATGGCGCCTTTACGTTGCCCCAATTGATCGACACTTACAGCTGTCTGGTTGAATAGTCGAATCCAGGGCGTCGTGCCGGAACTGTTTCCAGAGAAACCGCGGATATCGGAACCAAGCGAGCGAACCTTACCGACGTAAAGACCAACACCGCCGCCGAATTTAGATACTTTTGCCGCATCGTAGTTTGATAGGTAAATTCCGTCGATGGAATCTTCAATTGCGTCGATAAAGCAGGAGCTTAACTGTCCATGTGTTTTACCTGCATTGGAGAGTGTAGGAGTCGCAACGGTCATATAAAGGTTGGACATGGCCCAGTATGCTTCTTTTATCAGTTGCAGGCGGTGCTCCGTTTTTTCCATTCGCATGATTTCCATCGCGATGATCATGAAACGTTCTTGCGGCAGTTCGAAGACCTTGTCCTTTTTTGGGCGGGCCAGATAACGGTCATTCAATAAGTAGATGCCTATGTAAGAGAATAATTTATCTTTTTCCGGGTCGATCACCGATCCCAATTCCTCAATTTCCGCTTTTGTATATGAAGATAGCAGTTCTGGTTTATAAATGGGATAACGCTGACCTTCCGATAGCTGGGAGAGTTCTGTGATCAGCTCATAGAATGGGCCATAACTCTTGCCTTCATAACCTCGATTGGCCTGTGCATCCCTATACATTGTATTCAACAGTTCTGCTGCAGCAACGAAAGTCCAATCCGGGGCATCGATATCCACGCCTTCAAGAGCGAGCTGAATCAGTTTTTTTGAAGCCTGTTCTTCGGTTGAGTCACTTTTGCGATCAAGCCATTTTGTAAAACGCTTTTTGAACTTTTCCATATCGAGACGGCCTTCGAATTCCTTCGATAACATCTCAAGCTGGATGGATTTCGCTTCTGTGTCATTTTCACTTATGGTAGAGTTATATGTTTGAGTCATTAATAATCCTCCTTGTTAACTTCCGCTAAAATAAAAAAACCGCCCAAAGAATTGAGCGGATCAAACGATAGAATAAAAGAGGCATGAAAAAATAGCCGTTATACTATCGTTTCATCATCTCAATCCCCGAAGAATAAGAAACGTGAAAAATTCAAGGCAGGTCTCCTGACTCATGATCATCCTACTTTGAGTCCTTCCCGTATAGAGAGCTATACAGTGGTTTTCTCATTTCGTCACATTTACAGTTGCGAGGACAGTTCCGGGTTTACACCGGATTCCCTTTTCAGCCATCACTGGCACCTTGGATTATAAAAATTCTATATATAGTTATTGGAATTGTTTATGTAATCAATATCTAGTATTTCTGCTTATATTATCGTAAGCCATATACGATGATAATTCAACTAATATATTTGAAAAAAACCAATCCTTATCTATTGACAAAGTGATGGAAGAGGGTGGGGGAATGAAAGATTTTATGGGGGAATGGATAAATCAAGCGCTGATTTTACGGGATTTTGTGTTAAAATAAAGTGTCTAGTAAAGGTGGCTCTCCGTTATTGCACTGAGGGGATTCGCGGAAAAATATTTATGAAAAAGGGGATAAAATCTTGGAAAAAGTATTAGTTTTTGGACATAAAAACCCGGATACAGACACAATCTGTTCAGCAATCGCTTATGCAGATCTTAAAAAACAGCTAGGTATCAACGCTGAACCAGTTCGTCTGGGTGAAGTGAATGGTGAAACTCAATATGCATTGGACCAATTCAAATTCGATGCTCCCCGTCTTGTGGAAAAAGTTGCAGGGGAAGCTGATGGCGTAATCCTGGTCGATCATAACGAACGTCAGCAAAGCGCTGAAGATATTGACCAAGTCCGTGTGTTGGAAGTTATCGACCATCACCGTATCGCTAACTTTGAAACAAGCGATCCATTATATTACCGTGCGGAACCAGTTGGCTGTACGGCAACCATCTTAAATAAAATTTATAAAGAAAACGGCATTGAAGTCCCTAAAGCAATCGCAGGTCTTATGCTGTCTGCCATCATTTCCGATTCTTTATTGTTCAAATCGCCGACTTGCACGGAGCAGGACGTTGCAGCAGCAATGGAACTCGCTGCCATTGCTGGAGTCGACGCTGAAAAATATGGCTTGGAAATGTTGAAAGCGGGAGCTGACTTAAGCGACAAAACGATTGCCCAGCTCATCACTCTTGATGCCAAGGAATTCTCCATGGGAATGGCTAAAGTGGAAATAGCACAGGTCAATGCCGTTGATCCGAACGAAGTCCTTGCTAAGCAAGCAGAATTGGAAGCAGCGATTGAAGCGGTCATCGCAGTGAAGGAATTGGACTTGTTCCTATTCGTCGTTACGGATATCCTGACTAATGATTCCGTTGCCTTGGCCCTTGGTAAAGCGGCATATGCGGTTGAAAAGGCATATGACGTTTCATTAAACAATAACATCGCCGTCTTGGAAGGCGTTGTATCGCGTAAAAAACAAATCGTTCCGGTCTTAACCGACGTATTCAGCAAATAATTCAGGAAAAGGGTTGCTCATTAAAACTTGGGCAGCCTTTTTTTGTACATTCAAAAAAAGACTCAACCATCCCATTAAGGGTGTTTGAGTCTTTTTTCTTAATTTAAAGATTCCTTTTCTTTTTCATAGGCGATGACAATCAATTCTTTATTGGCTTCCTCGCCAAGTTTGCTTTCAAAGCTTTTCAGTTCATTCAATAAATCCGGTGACAGATTTGCTGCCGTATAATCCTGCTCGGGTGTCATGCTTTTCGCTCCTTTCAAAAGGAAATGATTCATGTTATCTATTTTGTCGGTTTGAAAAGTTTCTATTCAGCAGAATTTTACTTCTTTAAGATATTTTACTTTCTGAGGTGGCGAGTTTTTCAAGCAATGTCGAACTTTCTTCATCGAGTCCTTGGACTTGGACAGGTATTCCCAAGAGCTGATATTTAAGAATAACCGTATCGACAGCACCAACTGCTGAAGCATCCCAGATCTTGGAATGGGAGAAGTCAATGACGATTGCATCGGCTTTTTCCTTGAAGTCGAACTTTGAAACAAAGTCCTGGACAGAAGCGAAAAATATTTGTCCGCTGATACGATAAGTGATTTTCTTAGCCTGGATGTCTGCCGATTTCTCTACTGCCACTTTAGAAATTTTAGCCGAGAAGAAAATCATGCTCAAAAGCACTCCGGCAAATACGCCTTTTGATAAGTCATGTGTATAAATGACAATGAGGACCGTCACGATCATCACGGCTGCATCCGACTTAGGAGCTCTAGTGAGCCTCTTTAGGGAAGACCAGTCAAATGTCCCGATTGAAACCATGATCATGACTGCGACAAGTGCAGCCATCGGTATTTTGATAAGGACATCATTCAATACAACGATTAATACCATAAGGAATGCGCCCGCTACAAATGTCGAGAGCCGGCCTCTTCCACCAGATTTAATGTTGATACCGGATTGGCCGATCATCGCACATCCTGCCATGCCGCCAAAACATCCGGCGATGATATTCGCAATCCCCTGGCCTTTGGCTTCCTTATTCTTATTACTGTCCGTGTCAGTCATCTCATCGACAATTTGAGCCGTCAATAACGATTCAAGCAGTCCAACAAACGCAAGGGCAATGGAATAAGGGAAAATGATCGCCAAAGTTTCGAAGGTCAAAGGGATGTCTGGAAGCATGAACATCGGAAGCGCTTCGGTCAATTGCCCCATATCCCCAACCGTCCGCACCGTAGCCCCCGTGGTAACTGCAACGATCGTCATGAATATGATGGCGACAAGTGGTGAAGGTATGACTTTCGTGATTAGCGGAAAAAGATAAATGATAGCTAATGAAACGGCTGTCATGACATACATGATCCATGTTTCGCCCACGAAATGGGTGAGCTGTGCCGTGAAAATCAAGATGGCTAAAGAATTCACAAAACCAGTCATGACTGGCTTCGGAATGAACTTCATTAATTTCCCGATTTTTAAAACCCCTAGTAAAATTTGCAGCAAACCAGTCAATATGGTTGCAGCAAGTAAATAGTTCAAGCCATGATCTTTAACAAGGTCGACCATGACGAGTGCCATTGCGCCAGTGGCAGCCGATATCATTCCCGGCCTTCCGCCGACAAAGGAGATGACGATGGCAATGCAGAATGAGGCATATAGACCAACCATTGGGTCAACGCCAGCAATGATCGAAAAGGCAATCGCCTCTGGAATCAATGCCAAGGCAACGACAATACCCGAAAGAACATCTCCTCTAACGTTGCCGAACCATTCCTTTTTGTAAGCAGATGTATTCAAAGAAACACTCCTTCTTTTATATATGTGTGTTCATTTCTTTTTTAACGCACTAAATTATAGCATGAGTCCTTTATTCTATCTATATGGATAATATAAACGACAAATCGAGGGCTATTCATTTCTTATCTTACGAAGGAAAATGCTTTAAGAGAGAATAATTGGTATAAAAGGTGATTGAGCTATCATGTGAGGGAAGTCAATTATATCGAGGTAGGCGAATGCATACAGGTAAAGCTTGTAATAAAGTCAGTCGAATGGGATTTCCGTTAATGGCTTGGCCATTTTTGACGTAAGGGGCCCCTATAGGATTTTGTGAAATTCCCGCTAAGGGGGAGTGGAGTAAAACGGTAGAGATCTATTTCATAATTAAAAATCAAAAACATGGATATCCCTTTCCTGCTAGCTTTACGCCACCGATTGGAACCGATTCATGACATTCTACGCTTACTTGATTTATATCTTATCGAGCCCTATAGGGTGACCGTACCTTTACCATTCATATAATGAAAAAAAGATCGTGCTCTAACTGTGTCAATATGTGGGCAGGAAGTAAGAGAGTTTTTTTACCGGAATGATATTTTCCCGTTTTACCATATATGGAAGTGGTGAGGATGAAAAGCCAGCTCTATCAAAGTTTGGGAGTATGAACCGTCCTTGTGTTAAGAGGCTATTCCTCATCAATGATACTGGATTTACATAAAGGACATGTTACTTCTTTATAATGCTTGAACCTGATCTTTCGAAGGTCGCTTCTGGATAACATTGCGAATGCATTATATCTTGTGCCGCATGCACAAGTATTTTTATCTTTAACTATGTGTCTCTCATCCGTAGTAGCTGAATAAATGGTTGGAAAGAACATATATAACCCTCCTTGTTTTAATTTTAGGCAAATTAAAAAGGGGCAAGAAAATTAATTATAAAGTGATCCATTCAAGAAAAATCTTGGCAACCCGGCTGCCGTGACAACTAAGTTGTTGGTTTAGGCCCGTGGCTTTGCGTCTTTTACTTTCATAAAATTTGCCTGAATTAATCTTAACATAAAGTTCGATGTGTTATGAAGTGCTGGAAAAATACTTATCAGTTTGTGGGTGTGTCATAAGGGTTGGTGGACTTTACGGATAGGCATGAACGTGACCCCTTCAAATCTCTTTTCCTTGATTTCTCTTCTATCATTCCCCATATAAAAAAGCTCCAGAAGTATCGAGCACTACAGCTGTATGACCATTAAACATGAGAAAGCCTGCTTCCAGATGGAAGCAGGCTTCCTTGCCAAAAATGTGATTAATGTGATCTGGCCAACTCCGGATTGCGGTGCATCGCGAAATAGAGGACAAGTCCGGCTATGAGGAGTAACGTGCTTGTCGTGATGAAGACGGCAGAGAATCCGTAGAAACCAGCAACCATTCCGCCCATTGCGGGTCCGATGATATTGCCTAAAAAGCGCAGGCTCGTATTGTACCCAAGCACTTCCCCCTGCATTGCGACAGGCGCTTCTTGGCGAATGTAGGCAATCCTTACAGGGATGATGCCGCCTATTGCCATGCCTAGTATGAAACGTACAAAGACAAGCTGCCAAAAATGATTGATGAAGGCACCGGGCAAGTAGACAAGAGCTGTCAGAAAAAGAAGCAGCACAAGTATCTTCACATGTCCATGCCGATCACCTATCTTGCCCCAGTGACGCGCCATCAATAAATTCCCCAGGCCTGCTGCAGAAAAGGCGATTCCTGAATAAAAACCAAGATTGGAAGTTCCATGCAGCTCACCAACGTATAAAGAAAGAATGGGCTGGATGCTGAAGTGGGCAACTTGGACAAGCGTGGAGATGAGCATGACATTCACCAAGATGGGATTCCTTAAGATATGTGAGAGAACCTCCCTGCTTGTATAGCTCGACTTCGTTCCCTCCTGCCGCTCCATTCGGTACTCCTTGGTTGCAAAAACAAGAAGACCAGAGATGAAAATGGTGATGGAGGTGAATTTAAAGGCGGTTGAATAGCCGAGTGTGTCTGCAAGGACGCCGCCAAGCAATGGTCCGAAAAGGGAACCGGTTATATTTCCCGTTTGTAAGGTTCCCAGTACACGTCCGGCAATTTCTTTTGGTGTTTGCGTTGATATGAAGGCCTGGGACATGGAAATGAAGCCAGTGAATATTCCTGTGAACATCCTTAGGACGAATAGCTGCCAAACATTTTCGACGAATCCCATCAGGAAGATGGACAGGCCCATCCCAAAGGCGCAGGCAATCAAGATTTTCTTTCTGCCATACCGGTCACCAATCCGTCCCCAAATGGGGGAAAATAAAAAGGCTGTCACGAAAGTGATTCCAAAAGTCCATCCGGACCAATGCTGGATATATTGAGTCGAATAATCTCCGAATGTACCAATGTATAAGGATATGAATGGGAGAACCATCGTCATGCTCCCGCCTATGAAGAAATTGGCGAACCACATGATGAAAAGGTTCCGTTTAGCTATTTTATGAGCGTTCATTTTACATACAACACTTCTTTCCTCCAAAAAAAACTTCGGGTTCCTAAATAATAGTATACAGAAATTAATTAATTTATTAAACGAATTTGTTTAACAGGTTTTTTAATGAATGGGCAAATGGTATAATGTGAAAATACTGATTTTTCAGAAAAGTTAAATAAACAAAAGGTATTCATTTTTCCAATTAAAGGAGTTTTAAACATGTTGACGATTTTAGGGTTTTGTATGATTTTAACGTTTCTGGTCTTGGTCATCACGAAGCGGTTATCAGTGGTTGTCGCTTTTATCTTCACGGCAATAGCTTTTGGTCTGATTGGTGGGTTTGCCTCGGAAATGGGAGATATGATGGTTGCGGGTATTTTAAAGGTGACACCGACAGCAGTCATGATCGTTTTTGCTATTCTGTATTTTGGTTTAATGATTGACGTTGGTTTATTCGAGCCCATGATCGCTAAAATACTGAGTTTTGTAAAAGGAGATCCGCTAAAGGTTGTCATGGCAACCGCCATTATAACCATATTGGTAGGTTTGGACGGAGACGGTTCTTCTACATTCATGATCACTGTTTCGGCCATGCTGCCGCTTTATATCAAATTAGGGATGAACAGGCTCGTATTGGCCTGTGTCGTTGGTTTGGCCGCTGGCGTCATGAACATGATTCCATGGGGCGGTCCTTTGGTCAGGGCGGCCGCGAGCCTTCAGGTTGAAGTTTCGGAGTTATTCATTCCTCTTATTCCGGTCATGGTTTGCGGTCTTTTATGGACGCTTTTTTCGGCATATATACTTGGCAAAAAGGAAAGGGAGAGATTGGGAGTCGGCTCCTTGGAGACGAACATCCAACCTGGTATGGGCGAACAGGCTGCAGCTGTTGAAACCGCACCTCAAGGAACATCCAGGCTTTTTTGGTTTAATTGGTTCTTGACGATTTTACTGATGGTATTGCTGGTGATGGAAATGCTGCCGATCCAAATCTTATTTGCCTCCGCTTTTGCGATTGCACTATTCGTTAACTTTCCGAACCCAAAAGAACAGCAGGAAAGGATTTTAAGTCATGCCAATAGTTTCGTGATGATTTGTACACTCATTTTCGCAGCTGGGATTTTTACGGGTGTATTCACGGAAACAAAGATGATGGACTCGATGGCTGCTTCAATCGTAACTGTCATTCCGGAGTGGCTCGGGGCACATTTGCCACTGGTGGTAGCGCTGACGAGCATACCGATGGGGTTCATTTTCTCACCTGATGCCTATTATTTTGGCATTCTGCCAATCATAAGTGAAACGGCATCGAACTTCGGCATTGCCCCTGTAGAAATCGGAAGGGCGGCATTATTAGGTCATTCGACCGCAGGGTTCCCCTTATCGCCATTGGTGCCTGCAACATTCATATTGATTGGCCTTGTAGGCGTGGATTTTGGGGATCATCAAAAATTCCTGTTTAAATGGGCGTTTGGGACAACCATCATCATGACGATCGCGGCCATTACTTTCGGGGTCATCACTTTGTAAAAATGTGAGCCCATTAAGCTATAGTGTAATATCCTTGTCTGTGAATTTAGTAAGGTGTTCACTCTCATTGGTGTAATCTATTTTCCTATTTATGCCGCTATCTGTTTATTCTTCCATAATAGTGGAAAGTAATAAGAGGAAGATACATATAAGAGAGTGGAGGGAAGTTATCATGAACTATAAACAAAAGCTTATACTGCCTATGTGTGCTGCCTTTTTACTGTATGGATGCAATTCAGCGGATGATTCAAATCAGGCCGATAATAATGCCGAGGACATGACTACAGCGGGACAAGGAACAGATACAGAGGTTGATCCGCAGGTGAAAGCGGAAGTTAAAGATGTAGAAGGTAAAACACTTGGAACGGTGAACTTTACCGCTGAAGAGAATTCTGTAGTGATCGAGACCGCTTTGGAAGGTCTTGAGCCAGGCTACCATGGATTCCATGTGCACGAGAACGCAGCATGTGAGCCGGATGCCAAGGATGGCCCTTTCACTACAGCGGGAGGACACTTCAACCCAACTGATGAAACGCATTCTAAACACGCAGGTGATATGCCCCCTTTATATGTAAAAGAAGATGGGACAGCAAAATATACGGCAACATTGGATAACATGACAATAGACCAACTGAAGAAAGAAGAGCTGGCTGTAATCGTTCATGCTAACCCAGACAACTTTGCCAATATTCCTGACCGCTATGAAGCCAATGGAGAAAAAGGACCGGATGCAGATACTTTGAAAACTGGTGATGCAGGCGATAGACAAGCTTGCGGGATTGTTGTAAGTGCAGATGCAAAATAACATGAATGAAGAGCGATTCCCCTAAAAAGGAATCGCTCTTTTCATGTAGGTAAGACTGATGACCGCTAAAATCTAAAAGCGGAAACCATTCTTTTTACGTATTAAGAAGGTTTTTTCTATTGTAATATAGAAGTAAGAATGGAAGTAATATTGCAGTAAAAGCAGATGGCATTAAAGATCAAAGTTAATTCTTACAGTGGAATGAAGTCCAAGGCATAAGTTTAATATAGAAAAATAAGATTTGGTTTAATCGATAAAAAAACCCGAACAGGGATCATGTCCACTGATTCGGGTTTGCTAAAATCATTTTGCCGTAATGGAATCTTCGATTAGCTGTAATCTCTCAGCCACTTCTTCATCAGAAAGGTTATGCTCGACTACATAGCGATTACGCGGATGCACTCGGCATTCATGGGTACAGCTGCGCATATGTTTGTGTTCATTCTCTTCGCTGCAAAGGATTTTCTTGTTGCATTCAGGATTAGCGCAATTGACATAGCGTTCACAAGGTTCGCCGGAATAAATATCGCGTCCGACGATTACATGTTCCTTTTGATTGATAGGTACGGCAATCCTTTCATCGAAAACATACATTTGGCCATCCCATAGCTCACCTTGGACTTCGGGATCCTTCCCGTATGTTGCGATGCCGCCGTGCAGCTGGCTTACATCTTCAAAGCCTTCTTCGACAAGCCAGCCGGAGAATTTCTCACAGCGGATACCGCCAGTGCAATACGTTAGGATTTTTTTGCCTTCGAACATTTCTTTATTTTCCCGTACCCATTCCGGAAGTTCACGGAAATTCGTGATTTCTGGCTTGATTGCACCCCTGAAATGTCCTAAATCAAATTCATAGTCATTTCTGGCATCAAGGACGATGGTGTTTTCATCTTGCATTTGCTCGAAGAATTCCTTCGGGCTCAAGTATTTGCCTGTCGTCTGGTTCGGGTTGATGTCGTCTTCCAAGCGAAGTGTTACAAGTTCATTGCGTGGACGAACATGCATTTTTTTGAAAGCATGGCCTTCAGCTTCATCTATTTTAAACACGATATCGGCAAAGCGGGGATCGCTTTTCATCATGTCCATATATTTGTCGGTTTGTTCGATCGTACCTGAAACCGTTCCGTTGATACCTTCTGAAGCCACCAAGATACGGCCTTTCAATTCAAGGGCTTTACATGCCGCAAGATGCTCGGCTGCGAATACTTCGTGATTCTCGATAGGTACATACAAATAATAAAGTAATACTCTATATGGTTTTGTTTCCATTTTTTATTTACCACCTATGTTTTATATTTGCAAGATATAAAGGGTGATCATTTAGACACTTTTCTCTTACAGATAATCATTATACCAAGAAAACGTAAAAATGATAAGGGCATGAAGAAAAATCAAGAGGAGTTGTATCGAATGTTGAAAGAGTTAATGAGATATCCAATCATTCAGGCACCGATGGCAGGAGGAGCTTCCACTCCAAAGCTTGCGGCTTCAGTATCCAATGCAGGAGGATTGGGCTTTCTCGCAGCTGGCTATAAGACTGCGGAAGAGATGAAGGACGAGATAGGGCAGACCCGTCAGTTGACTGAACGCCCTTTTGGCGTGAATGTATTTGTGCCAGGCAACGAGCCGGCGGATGAAAATATATTATCTGGCTATCGTGAAAAGATCGAAAAAGAGGCCGAGAGCGTCGGGGCTGAGATTGGAAAAGCCGATAGTGATGACGATGATTGGGGAAATAAACTAGATGTATTGAAGGAGGCTGGGGTCGCGGTCGTCAGTTTTACGTTTGGATGTCCAACGGAAGATGTAATAAGGGAGCTCCAAGATGTCGGTTCCCTTATAGCAGTGACAGTAACCAACCTTCAGGAAGCAAAAAAGGCGGCGGGAGCAGGCGCGGACGTTCTATGTGTGCAGGGGTTTGAAGCAGGGGGGCACCGGGCCAGTTTTGATGACCGCACAGAAGATGATTACGGCCTTTTAGTATTGATTCGGATGATAGGGGCTGAGCTGGACTTACCGATCATTGCCGCGGGCGGACTGATGCATGGAAAGGATATCGCAGCCGTGCTCGAAGCGGGAGCAACAGCGGCGCAATTGGGTACCGCTTTCCTTCGCTGTCCCGAAAGCGGGGCTAGTCCGGTCCATAAGGCGGCGCTGGGAAATCCCCGATTTACTAAGACTGCTGTTACCCGAGCCTTCAGCGGCCGGAGGGCACGCGGGTTGGTGAATCACTTTTTAACGGAATATGATAGCGTTGCACCGGTCGCCTATCCTTATGTCCATCACATGACCAAACAAATGCGAAAAGCAGCCGGACAAAAGAACAATCCTGAATTGATGGCTTTGTGGGCAGGACAGGGTTATAAGTTGAGCAGGGAACTTCCTGCATCGGAATTGGTTGAACTGCTTGTGGATGAATTAAACTGAGGAGGGTTTGGATGCTGATGGAGATAAGGGAATTATTCTTGGATGAGCCACCCCCGATGCATTTATTGCTTTTGGCAGATCCTTCAAGGAAATTGGTCGAGGAATATTTGGGAAGTGGAACGTGCTTTGTTGCCATGGGTGATAACCGGATGATCGGCGTTTGTGTTTTACTGCAAAAAGACCCGGAACTGATAGAGATAATGAACATCGCGGTCGATGAACAGTACCATGGAAGAGGAATCGGCAGGCAATTGATTGAACATGCGATAGGCCATGCAAGGGAACAGGGATATAAAATGATTGAAATCGGAACGGGGAATTCGGGGATAGGGCAGCTTGCCCTTTACCAAAAATGCGGTTTTAGAATAACTGGGGTCGATCGGGATTTTTTTACTAGAAACTATTCCGAGGCCATTTATGAAAATGGGATTCAGTGCCAGGATATGATCCGCTTGTCACAAAGCTTGGACTAAGCAGGGATCATTCAAGTCTGACGGAAAAGCTTTACAGACAAAAGTGTGCGTCGAATTGCTTAGGGGGTAATGAACTTGTTCATTGGTGATATGATTTATCTTCTTTTTGCTTTACTAATGCCATTTTTATTTGCGATTGGTGTTTTCATATTCATTCGATCAACGAAAAGGCAAAAGGATTCTTTATCGGAAATTCGTAAAGACTCACATGAAAAATAGCAGCAAGAGAAAAGAGTGCAAAACAATGGCACTCTTTTTCTCATTTTCACCTTTCTAAAAAAGCTTCCAAATTCCTTTTCACACTGGGCCATTCATGCTCGAGAATACTATAGACCACCGTATTCCTGATCCTCCCATCTTGCAGCTTTTTCTCCATCCTCAAAATCCCTTCTTCAAGGGCGCCGAGCCTGGTTATTGCGGCACGTGATCTTTTGTTGCATTCGTCCGTCCTGAATTCAACCCGTTTCATTTGCCACTTTTCAAAAGCATGCTGCAATAACAAGTACTTACATTCAGTGTTAATGGCTGTTCGCCATTTGTCGGGATGATACCAAGTCGCGCCGATTTCCAGCGATTGATTATGAAAGTGAATATTCCTTAAGCTCGTGCTGCCAACTACCGAATCATCTGTCCGATCGATAACGACAAATGGATGATGAAGTTCCTGTTCCCTTGCTCGAATGCCTTCCTTTACATAGGAGATCGCCTCTTCATATGACAAAATCTTTGTTGCACTCCATTTCCATATTTCAGATGGCAGGGAAGCGGCGTAAAGCGGTTCGATATGATGTTCCATCATCGGGGTGAGTATCACGTGTTTACCGTATAATTCGAAATCCTCCATAGTTTCCTCCTCTTGATTGATATCTTAATTATAAAAATATTCTGGTTCTGCAATAAGGACCAATGCTGATATAATTTATGGAACCAGTTTGAAGGAGGACCAAATGTTTGAAATCACTTTAACCCTAGATAAAACGAACAAAGAAGCTTTATATGTGCAATTGTATAAATACTTTATAAAGGAAATCCAGAATGGACAAATAAAGGCCGGAATGAAACTGCCTTCTAAACGAAAACTGGCCTTGCATTTAGGGATAGGCCTGAATACAGTTGATACGGCTTATCAGCAGTTGATGGCAGAAGGATATGTGGAAAGTCAATTAAGGAAAGGTTACTACGTAGCCGATTTAGAACCGATTTCAGCTTTGAATGAGCCATTGCCTGTAACAGAAGGGATAATGGACCCTCTGAATGAAAGAAATGAGATAGATTACAATCATGGCCGGGTGGACGTGGATTCTTTCCCGCATGCCGTATGGAAAAAGTGCTTGAATAATACGTTGTATCTACAGGAAAGGGAAATGTTCATGAGCGGTGATCCACAAGGGGAATGGGGGCTTAGGGCTGAGATTTCATCCTATCTATTCCAATCAAGAGGAGTTCGCTGCGGGGCTGATCAAATCATCATTGGGGCAGGTACCCAGTATTTCATCCATCTTCTGCGGTTACTACTTGGAAATGAGCGGGTATTTGGGTTGGAAGATCCTGGATTTCATCGGGTAAGGGAGGTACTGAGGCTGGAGGGGGCGGTTACGGAATTCATACCTTTGGATGAAAGTGGAATGAGTGTGGACTCATTGAAAGAGAGTACAGCGGATGTAGCCTATGTCACACCTTCCCATCAATTTCCTTCCGGTATGATCATGCCGATAACTAGACGGGTGGAATTATTGAATTGGGCGGTGGAAAAAAAAGGTTATATTATTGAGGATGATTATGACGGGGAATTCCGACATGCAGGCAAACCGATTCCGTCGTTGCAGGGGTTGGACACAAATGGAAGGGTCGTCTACCTAGGCACGTTTTCAAAGTCGTTCATCCCATCGATCAGGGTGGGATTTATGGTGTTACCCATGGAGTTGTCTTGCCGATTTCAGCAGAAGTTAATCGGATATAAACAGACCGTTTCCAGACTGATTCAGGAAACGCTCTGTCTTTTTATGAAAAATGGACATTGGGAACGCCATCTGAATAAAATGCGAACGATTTATCGTAAAAAGAATAAGGTGCTGCTGAACGCAATGGAAGAGAGCTTCCATGATCGTGTAGCCATAATCGGTGAAAAGTCAGGATTGCACGTTCTTTTAAACGTAAAAAACGGCAGCAGTGAGGCAGAGCTCATCCAAAGGGCTGCCAGTGTGGGGGTTAAAGTCCACCCAACATCGGTTTATCATTCAAAGAAAGTGAAAGATCCGACTATTTTGATTGGGTACAGTGGTTTAACCGAAAGGGAAATCGAAGCTGGAATCCGGCTTTTAAAAAAGGCATGGCTATAGCTTAGTGTGAAAGTAAGGAAACTCCTTGCTTCACACTTATTCTAAAATGATACAAGCTACCCATTTTAGTTTCTTATATTATTGAGGATTTTAAGGACCGTCTGGAAAAATACTTCCTGTTCTTCTTCAGTAATGCCTTCCAAGGCTTTTCCTTCGATTTTTTCTGCAATCTTAAGACATTTTGTATGTACCTCTTTGCCCCGGGGGGTCAGTTCGATTCGTTTTTCCTGTTCATCTTTACCAGGAACTTGTTTAATCATATTATTCTGTTCCATGCTGTTGACCGAACGTGTGATGATCACACTGTCTACATCCAGGTAACTGCAAATATCGGGGATTGTGGAATAGCCACAGTTCTTTAAGTAATTCAGGATTGTCCACTGATTATGGTAAATTTCAAGGGCTGTAATTTGTTCATTCATTTTGCTGACTAATGATCTCGATACTTGTAAATATTGATGAAATAATTGAGTAGGGTTCGTCATATGATTCTCCTTTATAATGGTCGACCAGTCCATTATATTCTTTAATTCTTAAAAGTCTATTGTAAAGAATCATTTATTTCAGTCAATGTTTATTTTTGGAAGCAAAGCGGGGAAGGGTAAAATTCTGGCAATATGAATGAATTGAGGGAAAGCTCAGTCTTCCCAAATCTCAAACAACAAAGAGGGAAGCATCTGCACAATCACAAGAAGAACATTAATCATGATGGAATATATTTCAGCCTAGAGACAAAGTCGAGAATTCATGTTTACCTACAGTTTTTTTGTGGTTTGTCCATTTGGGCGTTTATTTCCGTTCCAGGCACTCGCTTTCCGCGGGCGGTCCGGGGAGCCTCCTCGGCTTGCACCTGCAGGGTCTCCCTTTGACGCGCTTTTCCCGCAGGAGTCTCGAACACCCGCTCCAATCAACTTTGTTATAACATTTAGTTAGAAACCATACCTAAGGAGTTGAAGGTGCTGCCGGTACATCAATTAAAGATAGATACACTTTCCGGACCCCTTTTAGTCTACTGCTTGTAATATATGATGGGAAGAATATATTACTCTTTGAAATGGTCCATAAGTGCCGACGAAATTGGTAAAAGTATAAAACGCGCTGAATGCAGTATATCCTGCTAACAAAAACCAGCCTCTAAAAAGTGGCTGGTTTTTGTTTAAAACTTCTCGCTGGTGGAGCGGTGCTTTGTTTCTTTTTTATTTCGTTCTTCTTGATGTTCATATTTAATTTCATCAATTGGTAAATCATCAATGGGCATGACCACTTGATCACGTTCCAGCTGTTTCTCCTGATTTTTCTTGAAGGCCTTGGATTTATCATTACGCTCCTCAAGATACTTTTCTTTATCTTTATTATCCAATGTGAATCCCTCCATCTCTTTGTATCTCTTTTTCCCCTTATTGAGAAAATAAAACGTATAAGCGAAATATATGTGTCCCCGTTTCATAAATATAAGGAGAACAGGAAGGTGCAAGGAGGGTTTGTTCAGTGAATGTCGCCGTCTTTTTTCGCTGGTTCTGGAGGGGAATACTCCTTCTAGTCATATTAATCGTCATTCCGTATTCATGGGCGTTGATTTTAGCGCTGCTCACAGCCATTCTTTTGGATGGATTGGTCCGCATGATTGGTGAAACGGCAAAGCTGCATCGTTTTTGGGCAGTGTTAATTTCATTTATTTTATATGTAGGCGGGCTTATGAGCATCACTTATTATTCTTTTTCGGTATTAATCAAGAAGGTCATTGTCTATTCGGAAGAATTTCCCGGTTTCATACGTGAAGTGTATTTGACGGCTATATTGCCAGTCATTAGGCAATGGGAACGGTATTCGCAAACTTTGCCGACAAACCTCATTCAATCGGTAGAACAGACGATGGAAAAGGGAGTCATGGCTCTGGAGGGGTTCACAGAGGGCTTTGTTCAGGATATGGTCCAGTTCGTGACACTCATTCCTGGATTTTTCATTGACTTTTTAATTTACTTAATCGCTTTATTCTTATTCAGTCTTGAATTGCCTAAATTAAGAAAAAAGGCAGTCCTTTATTTACAGACATCCACCTATCAAAAAATTTCGCTAGTTTATCAAGATTTAAGGATGGCAGCCGTAGGCTTCATAAAGGCACAAATCCTCTTGAGTTTAATAACGTTCATCATGGCTTATGGAGGACTATGGTTGTTACATGTGAAGTATATGATTCCATTGGCAATGTTAATAGTGGTGGTGGACATTCTTCCTATCTTGGGGACGGGATCTGTGCTGGTTCCTTGGGCAGCGATCGTTTGGGCTCAAGGAAATCATCATCTTGGTGTTGGCCTCATCATTCTATTCCTGGTCATTACCATCATAAGAAGGACCATTGAACCAAAAATCTATTCAGCAAATATGGGGTTGAGCCCATTGGCATCGTTGGTCAGTCTTTATTTAGGGTTTAAGATGCTTGGTTTCCTTGGGCTTTTCCTTGGACCTTCGATACTGATTGTTTATGATACGCTAAAGAGGGCAGGTGTCATTAAAACCAACTTCAAAATATGAAAGATTATTAGATGTTTTTGGCCTGATTTCTTAAATTTGACATATCTTTTACCGCTTTACCTTGACCGTTGCAATGATTGCAGTCCCGGGAAAAGAATTGAAGATAACGGGTTTTCCCTTTCCCTTTGCAGTGCTGGCAAATGGTTATGAGTTTCATGATTCTTCACTCCTTCAAAAAGTATCGCTTTTTTAACAGTATGAAACAATAAAGGTAGAACTATACTTCATGTAATCATCCAATGTTAAATGAAGCAGGTTTTATATAATATGTATTTATTTTATTTCATGTACCAGTTGAAAAAAAAATAACCCCCGCTCCTATTGTATTAGGAACGGGGGTTATTATCATGAAACGATTTCGGTTTGTGATATGATCGGGAATTCTTTCACTTCGCTTACGACTTTTGCTTGTTTATATATTTCAATATAACGAATATGGTGATCTTCCATTTCCTTTATCCTGAAGTTATAGGGACCATAAGTCAGGATATCACCTTGTTTGGCCTCATAATCCTCTGTAAGAATCCATCCGCCCATCGTATCAATATCTTCATCATTGATATCCAATCCGAGTAAATCATTCACTTCACTTACTAATACCTTGGCATCGATGATGTAGTGATCTTCTTTTAATTTGCGGACATCGGGAACTTCATCCAGGTCGAATTCATCGCGGATATCGCCAACGATTTCTTCAAGGATATCTTCAACGGTAACCAAACCTGAGGTACCGCCGTATTCATCCATGAGGATGGCCATGTGGATCCGTTCCTTTTGCATTTTTAAAAGTAAATCGTGAATCGGGATACTGTCAATGACACGGATGATCGGACGAACATATCGGTCGATCGTTGACGCTGCCTGATTGTTTCTGTCTATCATTTCAGTGAATAGCTCTTTGATATTGACCATTCCGATAACATGATCCTTATCACCATCAATGACAGGATATCGCGTAAAATTCTCTTCCGCCATTACGGTGAAAAACTGCTGGATCGTATCATCTTTGGATACCGTTGCAATTTCTGTACGTGGAACCATGATTTCTTTTGCGATCCGATCATCGAATTCAAAAATCTTATTCACATATTTAAACTCTGATTGGTTAATTTCGCCACTTTTGTAGCTTTCGGAAACAATGATTCGAAGCTCTTCTTCTGTATGAGCCAAATCATGTTCGGAAACCGCTTTTAATCCTAGCATTCTTGTAAGCGTCCTTGCAGAGCCATTCAGTACCCAGATGAATGGATACATGACTTTGTTAAAGGCAATTAAAGGTTTCGAAACCAATAATGTTACTTGCTCCGCTTTTTGAATCGCCAATGTTTTCGGTGCCAATTCTCCAACAACGACATGTATGAACGTAATGAAAGAAAAGGCAATTGCAACCGAGAGTGCATGTGAAGCTGAATTTGGAAGATTCAATTGATTAAAGAGTGGGTGCAAAATGCTTTCAACTGTCGGTTCCCCAAGGAATCCAAGCCCTAGGGCTGTAACGGTAATTCCGAGCTGACAAGTTGAGAGGTATTCATCCAGGTTGGAGATGACCTTCTTTGCTGAAATGGCATTCCTCGTTCCTTCTTCAATTAATTGATCGACCCTCGTGCTTCTCACTTTAACAATCGCAAACTCCGTAGCTACAAAAAATGCTGTTAAAGCAATTAAAATGGCAATAAGAACCAAGTTTATTATGTCCAAATAGTCTCCCTTAACTCGCCTTCGAGACGAATAAGGAGTACACCTCCTACATTTTTAAAATATACAAGTATATTTTTTTTGCCGTGCTGAATATTTTCGGGATTGCTTCTGTGGCCATAGATGTGCAGCCGCTTGAACTCCCATTTCTTTTAGTGATGAAGAGAATAATAGTATATGCCGATTAGCGATGCGTAGACGGGAAATAGAAGAATTTCTGTCTGAAGGAGTGCAGCCATTTTCCAAAAGGACAAATATCCGTTACGCAAAGCAGCGCCTGTCCGTCACAACGAACATTCTTTAATGCCCCATCAAATCACCTCAATCTAATTAATTTAAATACTTTCATTATAGAAAGAGTTAATCATTCAGTCAAACAGCTTACGGCACCTTAAATCCGGTAAATTGCTTGTAAAGGATCAGTTTGAGCTAATAAATAGCTGTTTTTGACTGTTTTCTCTACTTTATTGTAACATATTATAGAATATTCAGAAAACTGAGGGCCGTTTCATAAAAAATTGCTCAGTTTCATTATTTTTTTGATGGTACAAACATATTCTATAGAAACCAAGACAAGTTTTAAATGCAAGAATTAAAGGGGGTGGCAGCCATGAAAATCATGGAACGGATGGCAGCGATCATTGCCGGCAGCATGCTTGTAGGTGTGGGAATCAATTTTTTTCTGATACCTTATCATTTATTGGATGGCGGCATGATAGGGATTGGGCTGATTTTTCATTACTATATAGGACTTCCGACAGGACTGGGTGTGATATTGAGCAGCATTCCATTATATATATATGCTTGGTACTTTGAAAAAAAATTATTCCTGAACAGCTTGCATGGCTTGCTTTTTTCCTCTTTATGCATCGATATTTTTTCCGACGCTGTCTCAGGATGGAACCTCCCCATTTATGTAAGTGCGATAATCGGGGGAGGGTTGATTGGACTTGGAATCGGTTTAATGCTTCGGTATGGGACCTCTACAGGCGGAACCGATATGTTGGCACAGATCCTTTCCAGGAAAAGTGGACTCAATGTAGGTCTGCTGATTTTTTTCATTGATGGGTGTGTACTGCTTTGCGGATTGAGCGTTGTGGGGACTTCAATCTTTTTATATTCATTTTTAACGATCATCGCGGTAGGCATGCTGACTTCAGTCACCGTAATGCGAACCATTTGATGTGAAATTATGTATAAAAATCTGAAAAAAGGAAAGGATGGGCAATATGAAGAGGACAGATTTTTAGTCTAATAAATAGTAAAGGGAAGTTCATATGAAAAAACTTTATATGTGTACTGCGTTGTTAGTTATGCTGGCAGGGTGTCAAGAGTCTGAAATGCCAGAGGATAAGGAAGTGAACAGTGCTGTTCCAGTATCGATGGATGCATCAATTGTCATTAAAGGGAAAGTGGAGCCTGGAAAAGAAGTCATTATTGAAACGGCAGTGAAACAGGGAAGCCAATTGGTGAATGAAGCTGATGAGGTGCTGTTTGAAGTGAGAAAGTCCGGACAGGATAAACGGGAAATGCTTGAAGCAAAGAATACTGGAAGTGGCATGTATCAAGTGATGCATACTTTTGAGGAACAAGGCAAATATATTGTAGTGTCCCATGTAACGGCTAAAGGCCTTCATGTAATGCCTGAAAAGGAAGTTGTCGTTCCAGGACATGAAAGTGAAGGTGCATCGGTTCACCCTAGTACGGATGTATCTATCGGGTTTCAAAGTAACCCTGTAAAGGCAGGAAACAGTTCGAACTTTGAAGCAACGGTTGAATTGAATGGGAAGCCGCTGACAAATGCAGATGTGAATTTCGAGGTGTGGAAGGAAGGCAGCGAAGAGAGTCATTTCACCAAGGCTGAAGAAGATGGGAATGGAACATATCTAAATAAGGTATCTTTCGAAGAAGCGGGAACCTATAAGGTCCAGGTCCATGTTGAAAAAGACGAAGTGCATGAACACCAACTGCAAACTATTCATGTCAATTGATTGTTTTTTGGATCGAATCGTTTAAATAGGTTTTATTACTTCGTTAAATGGGAAGTTAAAGGATAACGGTACAGCAGAAAAGGAGGGTAAGCATGAATAATCAAATAATCAACAAGTATAAAGATCTCGGGATTCATATTGAAAAAACGAAATCACGGCAGGAGATTTTCACTAATGTTTCACAAAATGATTCATCCTTACTCACTGCCGCTGTTTTTTCTCAAATTTCCCAAAAAGGGGAGCTAAAAGAATATTGATGTAAAGAGACCGGAGTACATAGCAGCTGGTCTTTTTTTGTGCAATCCTGAATGTGGTGCATTGTGAAACTGGACATGAAAAATCGAATAGAACGTTATGAGCTGAATAGGATAGAAGGACAAACAATTTGAAATTAGCGTAAGGGGAGTCCGATAGCATGATATCACAGCTTATTATGACGATATTGAATTGGTTTGCGGAAATGGGCTATATGGGGATTTTATTGGGGCTGATGGTTGAAATCATCCCGAGTGAGCTTGTTCTTGGATACGGTGGTTATGTGGTAGGCCTAGGGAAAATGAATTTTTGGGGAGCTGTTCTTGCCGGTGTGGCAGGCGGGACGATGGCACAATTATTTCTCTATTGGGCGGGGTATTATGGAGGAAGGCCCTTTCTCTTGAAATATGGAAAATATATTCTAATTAAAGAAAATCATATTGTACATGCTGAAGAGTGGTTTAAGCGGTATGGCGTGGGCGTGGTTTTTACGGCTCGATTCATTCCGGTTGTTCGCCATGCCATTTCCATCCCTGCCGGAATTGCGAGGATGTCAGTATGGAAGTTTATATTTTATACGGTTGCGGCTGTCATACCTTGGACCATATTGTTCCTGACCTTAGGAAGGATCCTCGGCGAGAATTGGCAGCAAATCCGGGAAATAACTGAACCTTATCTAATACCGGCTGCTGGTTTTTCCTTTATCCTCATCATGCTGTATATCTTATGGAAAAAAAAGAGCACACCTCCAATCGTAACGGTCAAAAAAATGGGACGGTTTCCCGATAAATGAACAAATCGTTAAAAAACAGCCACGTAAAATAACCTTTTACGTGGCTGTTTTTGATCCATTAACCTTGGGTACCTTCAAGAGGAAGATGTACGACCTTTTTTGTGACCTCGATGGAACGGATGGCGTGATCTTCCATTTCAATCACTTTAAAGCAGAATCCGTCTTTTTCCATGATGTCCCCTACCTTCACATCATAGTTTTCAGTAAGGACCCATCCGCCTATAGTATCGACATCATCTTCTTCCAAGTGAATGCCAAGGAGATCATTCACTTCCTTTACAAGAAGTTTAGAGTCCAAAATATAATGTCCTTCTTTAATTTTCCTGATTGAGGCAACTTCATCGATATCGAATTCATCACGAATTTCCCCAACGATTTCCTCGAGGATATCCTCGACTGTGACAAGTCCGGAAGTTCCGCCGTATTCATCCATCAAAATAGCCATATGAATGCGTTCTTTTTGCATTTTTAACAGCAAATCGTGAATTGGTATATTTTCCATTACCCGAATGATCGGACGAGCGTAATTTTCAATCGCTTTGATATGGATTTCCCGGTTCTTGATAAGATCCGAGAAAACTTCCTTTAAGTTCACTAGGCCGATGACATGGTCTTTATCACCTTCGACAACAGGATATCTAGTGTATTTTTCCAATTTGGCCACATCGACGAATTCCTGTACCGTTTCATCCTTGGATATGGTCATGATTTCTGTCCGTGGAACCATGATTTCCTTGGCAACTCGATCATCGAATTCAAAGATGTTATTTACATATTTAAATTCCGACTGGTTAATCTCCCCGCTTTTATAGCTATCTGACAGGATGAAACGCAATTCTTCTTCCGTATGGGCTATTTCGCTTTCGGATGCTGGCTTAAAGCCAAATAATCCGACAACGAATCGGGAAGAATGATTCAAGGCCCAGATGAAGGGAAAGGCTATCTTATGGAAAAAAATCAGCGGGCCGGCAATTGCCAAGGTCACTTGCTCAGCCTTTTGGATGGCAACCGTCTTTGGAGCCAATTCACCTACAACCACATTCAGGAACGTAATCAGGGAAAATGAAATGACAAATGTCAGAATGCTTGTAACTTCTTGTGGGATATTCAAGGCATTGAATAAGGGCCCAACCAATTTGAGGACGGTCGGTTGTCCTAGCCACCCCAGTCCAAGGGCAGTAACGGTAATTCCTAGCTGTGTAGCGGATAGGTATTCATCAAGATCGGATGTAACCTTCTTTGCCGCAATGGCTTTTTTGTTTCCTTCTTCAATCAGTTGATCGATCCTGGAGCTGCGAACCCTTATGATCGAAAATTCCGAAGCTACAAAAAAGGCTGTTAAAGCAATTAAAATAATGACAAATAAAAAACTTAATATGTCCAATTAGTGTGGGACTTTATTGAATCGCCAGATGTGCCGAACGATTTAATTATCCCAGTCACCTCCCAAAACCAATAATGAATGAAATGATATTAGTATATAAAATGTTAGATGGAAAAATAATTCGCTATCTTGTATAAAATCTGGTTTTTATTTTCAATCTATAGGATCATTCACCTCGATCAGTAGTGGAACCTTCCTATTAGTATAAGTAACTGGACGTCAATCAGTCAAAAATTTCACACTAAAACCCTAAGGAAAAAAGGATATTTATCCATTATTTAGTTTTTAATTGTATGGAAAAGGTCGTTAGGAAATCGGTAGAGTGACAGGATAATGTTCCTTGATGCTTTAAAACGATTTCTTTACAGACGAATAATCCCAATCCCGTTCCTCTTTTTTTTGTGGTGATGAATGGCTCAAAAATATTCGGCAGGACGTCGTCAGGTATCTTCGGCCCATTATTCGATATATTTAAAGTAAGAATGCCGGGTGGCGATTCAGAGCCTGAAATGTAAATGGATGGGGAAGGCATCCCTGCAACCACATCAAGAGCATTTAATATAATATTTAGTAAAACTTGACGGAATTCTTCTTTAGAACCCGAAATTACGGCATCCTCGGCAATATTGCATGTAATGGAAGCATTAACTTCCAAAATGCTGGGATATAAAAATTCGATCACCTCATTCACAAGCTGAGCAATGGAAAATAGATCAGGTTGTGTTGTTGAAGTCTCCTTTTTGGAAATATTAAGAAATTGAGTGATCCGGTAATTGAGCTGATCCAATTCCTTTGAAATGATATCAAGGTACTTTATCTCAGGTTGTTCTGCCTGTAATAATTGTATGAATCCCATGATGGAAGTCAGTGGATTTCTGAATTCATGGACAAAGCTTGAGGTCATTTGGCCAAGGAGCGTCAAACGGTCTTTATGGTTTGGGCTTATGAATTGATAGCGTTCTTCAAGTTCCATCGTTTTCAATTCGGTATAATGGGATAATGCAAAATGAATGAGTTTATCGAAGTAAACGTTTACCCGTTTTATTAGAGCCGATATTTCCTCTTTGTGTGCTCCGGAATTCAAAATGTGCTCTATGATGACGGATCTCCCGATGGTTGCAGTGGAAAAGAAATTTTCCATATCCAATTGCTTAGTAACGCGATCAGCCGCAATTTTTTCCCCTACGACCTTCAGTACATCGTCTATGTCAGTATCCGATTTTCCAACCTGCTCCATTAGCAAATTAAAAATATTTTCCACTTCTCCTTTAAAATACCCCAGATATCCGTCCGGTAAATGCAGCAACTCATCTTTCCATTTGGAAATGATACTGTTTTTTTGAGAAGATAAAAAGTGAATGGTCATTTCTCGATTAGATACCATTTTGCCCTCCATACTGTAGGAAAATGAATTTACTTTTGACCCAGAAAGTGCTTTATTTGAATAAAATTACAAAATATCAAAATAATTACAACTTGTTTTCATGATAACAGATTACTGTTCCTTTAACATGTGTCAATTGGATAAATATTCGGCAATCAATCAATAAATACCTTTTTTTGACACAGTTTTATTACAGTAATTACAGGAATAAATAACAAAAAAAGGTACCCGTAAAGTTAATGACGGTTACCTTTTTTATGAAATGCATATGGTTCGATGTGTACGATCACATGCTGGATATTATATTCCTTCAAAAGATTTTCTTCGATTCTAACTGTAATATCATGACCTTGAATGACGGTCAAAAGAGGGTTGACATGAACGGTAGTTTCGAGCAGGATTTCACTTCCGTGCATCCGTGCTTTAATTTCACTCATGTCTTTAACACCCTCTGTCAATATAATCGTTTGTCCGATCTTTTGCAGGAGCTGCTCGTCGAAACCATCGGTTAAAGAGATGGACGCATCACGAAAGATATCCCAGGCCGTTTTGCATATGATGACCCCAACGACTGCTGCAGCTATCGCATCCAGCCAAGGGATTCCCAACTTAGTACCGATGATTCCAATGAAAGCACCAACACTGACAAGGGCATCGGAACGATTATCCTGAGCAACGGCATAGATGGAAGAGCTGTTGATTTTTTTACTTAATGTAAGGTTATAACGGTAGATTCCGTACATGAAGATTGCAGAGAATAGAGCGACATAACCGGTCAGCATACTGGGTACGGTTGTTGAATCTTGGTGAAAGAAGGATTCAATGGCACTGTATACAACCTGAAGGCCCACAGTGATCATGATGAAGGCAGCTACCAATGACGCTACGGTTTCCGCCCGTAAATGACCATATGAATGATTATCATCAGGAGGTCTCTTTGAAATTTTCAAACCAATCAAAACGGCTATGGAAGCGATGATGTCGGTCGTATTATTTAAACCATCAGCCCAAAGCCCTTTAGAATCACCGAAATAACCAAATGACAATTTAAGAGCAGACAAGAATATGTAAGCGGCAATGCTTATGTAGGCGCCTTTTTCAGCTGATATCGAATGTTTATCCATGTCCATTCCCTCCCCAATGTAAATTAGGCTTAATAAAATCAAACCTTAGTGAGTCTATAGAAAAATTGTCGTATTCTAACTTGGTTATCAGCAGGTGTATTGAAAGTCTGTAAAGAAGTTGGATAAACGAAATGATATTTACATGGTAAAAAGGTGAGTTTCGATGACATGTACAGTTTTTCTTTAATTGGCATTTAAAGAAACTAATAGATATTCTAACCGATGATCGAAAATTAAATACTTCCACAAGGGGAGCCTAAAGGCTGGGAGTGAACGGTTCTGGTTCAGCCATTTTGAACCTGATAGTCAGCACTGAAGCAGGATGTGGTTTTGGGCAGCAATTAGCAACCCGTTATTCGGCTGCTCCGAATGTAATACTGAAAAAATCCTATTAACAAAAAGGCCGGATTCTATATGAATCCGGCCTTTTTCGGAGAATGTATGACTCGAACCATTCAGGTAGAAACCGCTCATTCTTCATTTTGCAATGAATACCGAACATGGTGCGTTTTTCGCAATGGAACTACTTGTACTGCCAAGGAAGAATTTTTCCAAACCGCTTTTATCGCTATTGCCGACAACGATAAGATCAGCTGAAGTTCTCGCTGCAAAGTCACATACGCTATCTGGCGCATATCCTTCCAATAGTTCAAATTTTCCCGTCACTTGACATTCACTTAATAATCTCAACGTATTACTTTCTGCGTTTTGAATACTATTCTCGAGGGCGGAGGGGGTGTCATTTACCTTTTGATTTCTTGGCTGGTCAACTTCAACAACAGGATGTGTCTGGACTGGATCCACATAAAATCCGGCGGAGGGCACGAACCCCGGCGCGGAGGCGTTACCCATGATACGCTGTTCAACCTTATCATTTAGGACATGAACTACGGTCAACTCAGCTTTTGGAAAGGCCTTTTTCAATGTTGCTCCATATTCGACGGCCCGTTTACTTTCTTCATTTCCATCAAAAGCGACGACAATATGTTTTAAGTCTTTCATTACTATCATCTCTCCCCTGTATAAGACCTTAATAGTGTTATACCCGCTTTTAAATGGCTTCACGCCTTTAATCGGTATATAGATTGCCTTTTACGGGTAAAGGATAGATACGAGCATAGTTAAAATGGTAGGATGAAAATGGTCCTTCAGTTAATTGGAATACTCAGACGATGAAGGGATATCATCGGTAAGGATGCCGATTCACGTGTAAAGTGCTACAAGAAAAGAGCGCCTTTTATTCAATCGACGAGTTTTCTTTAACAAAAAGGGTAAAATATTTTTAATGAAACATGTCGCAGATGGAAAAATGGGGGTACAAATGAGAGGGTTAGTGAAATTAGGTCTAATTATAATATTGGCGATTGTGGTTTTAGGCGCCGGTTCACTATTGTATTTCAGGCAGGGTGCTGATATAAGTCATCTTGAAAATAGTCTTCAGCAACCGACAGGGATCTATGATCTGGATGGGAATCTAGCCAGTACGATCACGGCAAATAAATCCGAGGGCGTCTCGATAGATGAAATACCGGAACATATGAAACAAGCGGTGGTTTCCATTGAGGATCACCGTTTTTATGAACATCACGGCATAGATTATCAAGGGATCATGAGGGCTTTGGTTAAAAATGCGAAGGCTGGAAGTGTTGTTGAAGGCGGGAGCACGCTCACCCAGCAGCTTGTGAAAATCACGATGCTGGAATCAGATCGAACACTGAAGAGGAAGATAGAAGAGTTTTTTCTAGCCCAGGAAGTTGAAAATAAATATACAAAAGATGAAATCCTGGAAATGTATTTGAATCAAGTTTATTTTGGCCATGGGGCATGGGGAATCAAAAAGGCTGCAAATATTTATTTTTCCAAAGAGGTCTCTGAATTGACCGTTGCCGAGGCAGCTTTGCTGGCGGGAGTCATTAACTTGCCATCCAAACTTGATCCATACAAGAATTTGGACGGTGCAGTGAAGCGGCGTGATTTGGTTCTTTCGCGAATGGCGGAACATGGTTATTTGACGAAAGATGAAGAAGCGGCCGCAAAAAAAGATTCGGTGACACTGCTTATGGGGGAGAAGGAAACCGATCCATTAAGAGGTAAGTATCCTTATTATGTCGATCATGTTTTATCGGAAGCATCGAGTAAATATGGAATTAAGCTTGAGGAGCTGCTTTCAAAGGGGTATAAAATTTACACGACCCTGGACCAGTCCATGCAGCAGGCTACAGAAAGCGTGTATGAGAATTCAGCCAATTTTCCGGTTGGAACGAGTACAGAGGAACTGGTTCAAAGCGGGTCTGTCCTTCTTGATCCTGAAACAGGCGGCATAAAAGCACTTGTCGGCGGGAGGGGTGAACACCAATTCATGGGATATAACCGAGCAACCCAACTGACAAGGTCTCCTGGTTCATCCATTAAACCGCTTGTCGTTTACACGCCGGCTGTTGAAGAGGGATATGATATCACTGACCCTTTAAAGGATGAAAAAATGAGCTTCGGTGAATATGAGCCAACAAACCTGAGTGGTCAATATAAAGGAGAAGTCCCCATGTATGAAGCGGTGATGAATTCCTTGAATGTACCGACGGTTTGGCTATTGAATGAGATTGGAATCGATAGGGGGCTTGATTCACTTAAGCGGTTTGGGATTCCATATGACAAGGATGATCGAAACCTGTCTATCGCTTTAGGAGGGATGAAAAAAGGTGTGTCCCCGCTGCAGATGGCAGGAGCCTTTTCTGCTTTCGCCAACGAAGGGGAACGGATGGAAACCCACGCCATTGTAAGGATAGAAAATGCCGATGGAAAAGAGGTTGCCGCCTGGAAAGAGAAAAGCACCAAAGTGACCTCTGTAGGCGCCGTCGACAAAATGAATGCCATGCTGCTTGGAACAGTGGAATATGGCACAGCGAAAAACGCGGCTGTTTCCGGTTATGAAATAGCAGGTAAAACAGGATCTACACAAGTTCCCATCGAAGGAGTATCAGGGGTTAAAGATCAATGGTTCATCGGTTATTCACCTTCGCTGGTCGGTGCTGTTTGGGCGGGATATGATAAGACGGACGCAAAACATTATCTAACGACACACAGCAGTCAGGGAAGTGCAATCATCTTTCAAAAAATAATGTCGAAAGCCTTACAGAATCAAGCTGCTCAATCTTTTAAAGCTCAAGATATCGGTCCGCTTATAGCAGAACAACAGGCACTTATAGCTGAGCAACAGGAGAAGGAAGAAGAGGAGAAGAAGAGACAATATTGGATTGACAAAGGAAATGAAATACGAGAAGGCTTGAATAAATGGAGGGACTGGGAGGTTCCGTGGTGATTCCCAGGTCCGGGAGCATGATCAAGCCTTTCTAAATCAAATCAACAAAAAAAGACTGTCAATCATTGACAGTCTTTCATCATTCTTAAAAAATGAGATTTGCTATTATGCCGATTACGACGATTGCGCCTATCACCATTAAAATGGTTCTCATATAATTACACCCTCTTCAACGTAGTTGGAATCATTTAAATATTTACGGTTTGGTTCGATTGGAAACGAAATGCACTTTCATCATTTTCTTTACAAATAGCCTGTACTTTTTCAAGCATGGCGTGTACATTCTCGCCTTCAAGTATGACTTTCATCGTTGCGCACTCTTGAAGAATGAGCACGAAGGATACGAAAGTCGAAAGTTTCTTGGCATCGACCAATTTATGGTTGCAGATAAAATATATATTCCCTTTAAATTCTTTTGTAACTTGATATAGGTTCATGATTTGTCGCATGGATAATCTTTTATTTGTTTGAATGTCAGAAGAAATCACTTTATTCATGTCGTTTACTCCTTTTGTTTTTATACTTTTGGAAAAGCATAATCAAGATGTCAATTCAGCTACAACGTTTAAAATGAACAAGTATGTTTTGGACTTTTTTTATGTAATTGTTAGCGGGTCATGTTGTATATTTACCCGCGTGAAAGATTTTGAAACCTATTTGAAAATTTCAATTTTTGGAGGGGGAATGAACAATGCTCACACTTATTAAAAATGGGGAGCTTTATGGACCGGAATATATGGGCCAAAAAGATATCCTCTTGGTTGGAAAGCAAATTGGCTTCATTGAGGACCAGATTGATGTACCTGCCAATTTCGTTGAAATGAAAGTGATTGATGCGAGTGGTCAAATTGTGGCTCCGGGTTTTATAGATGCCCACGTACATATTATCGGCGGAGGCGGGGAAGGGGGTTTTAAAACGAGGACACCTGAAATCCAATTAACAGATGCCACTTTAGCCGGTATAACGACTTTGGTAGGGGTCATCGGCACAGATGGTACGACAAGGACGATGCCTGCACTGCTCGCTAAAGCGAGAGCGCTTGAAGAAGAAGGAATTAGCTGCTTCGTTCAGACTGGTTCGTATCAAGTTCCAGTCAAGACGTTAACCGGCAAGATCGAGGATGATTTGATTCTTGTGGATAAAATTATCGGTGTTGGCGAAATAGCCATTGCCGATCATCGTTCTTCGCAGCCGACTGCAGCCGAACTCGCTAAACTGGCCTCTCAGGCACGTAATGGAGGTCTGTTATCCGGGAAAAGCGGTATCGTCAATATTCATGTCGGCGACAGTCTAGATCATTTGCACGTAATTGAAGAAGTTGTCGAGACAACGGAAATTCCGATCACTCAGTTCTACCCTACACATATAAACCGAAATCCGCATTTATTCAATGCAGGGGTGGAATATGCAAAAAAAGGGGGGTATATAGATTTTACGACAAGTACAATCCAGAAATTCCTTGAAGAAGGCGAGGTCAAAGCAAGTACAGCAATTAAAATGGCACTAGAAGAAGGCGTTGAAATCGGGCAGATCACCATAACTTCAGATGGGCAAGCCAGCCTGCCTGACTTCGATGGAAGCGGTAACCTGCGCGGTTTGAACATTGGTACATGCATGTCGTTATATGATTGTGTTGTCGATGCGGTCCTCGAGGATGGAGTGGCAATTGCCGATGCCCTACGAGTTGTGACGGAAAACCCGGCAAACATTTTAAAGCTTTCTGCAAAGGGAAAGCTTTCGGTAGGTAAGGACGCCGATATCATCCTGATGAATCAACGAACTTTAGAAATAAATAGTGTTATCGCAATGGGGCAGATGATGGTCAAAGATGGCCATGCTGTCGTTAAAGGAACATTTGAAAAATAGACCTTTTCTACCTTTGGGTGCAATTCCCGTTGCGGGTCCTACCCCATCCTGAAATGCAAAAAGGGTAACATTGATCTAATTTCGGATTTCTGAAAGAGGGTATGTGTAATGATTTCAACTTCATGCACTCGCTTTCCGCAGGGTCTCCCTTGACGCGCTTTTCCTGCAGGCAGGAGTCTCTTACCTTCCGTTCCAATCAACTTTGTAGATAGAGCACTTTTGTTTACAAACTAGATAATAATTGTTTGCCGACAGCTTTTTTGTGGGTTTGTGAAATGGGAACGTTGATTTCCACTCCAGGCACTCGCTTTCCGCGGGCGGGCGGGAGCCTCCTCGGCGCGCCTGCGGGGTCTCCCATGCCACGCTTTTCCCGCAGGAGTCTCGCGCCTTCCGTTCCAATCAACTTTGTGTTATTGAAAAAACTGCAGGTTCGTCTATTCCGAACCAAGTTTTAGACTAGTTTATCCTTCATGTTTTTCCCTGAACTCCTTAATGGATGGAAGAAATATGCGACACTCCTGCCGAAAAACTGGCTAGCCGGGACCCCGCAGACGCTTGCGTCGAGGAGGCTTGGCAGACAGTCGGCGGAAAGGGAGCGGATTTCTGAAATCAACTGTCTGTTGAAAAAACGTAGGCAACTGATTTCTTGGAGTTTTTATACAGGCTAAGACCCATATATTATATAATGGGTCTTTTTTGTGCTGGATTTTTTTTGATGAAGGTTCTAAATCTGTCGGGAGCATATCACATTTTGAAGGGAATCATTATGAAATTCCCCACTAAAGGTTCTCATTTTCAAAATGAAGGCGAAGTATCAGAAAACATCTTCTAAATAAAGGTAATATGTAAAAAATTCATTCTATTTAACATATTATTAAAAACATGGATGTATTATCCTTTTATATAAGAAATGTAGTTTATGAAACAGCATTTAATCACAGACAGAAAGACCAATAAAAACATTTTGACTGTTCAAAACCTAGGTAAGTTTGCGAAACAAATCTATCTTAAGGGGAGAAATGAAATGGAAAAGACGGGAAACCCAATAATGAAAGCGCATTCAAGCGGAGTTGAGCCGGAAATGTTTCGTGTATTGACTCCTGATGGGGAAATAATTGAAGCGATTGATGGAAAAATCGATAAATCACTTATGTTAAAGATGTATGAGAGCATGCTCCTGCTCAGAACATTTGACCGAAAATCAATAAATCTCCAGCGCCAAGGCAGGATTGGGACTTATGCACCTTTCGAAGGGCAGGAAGCGTCCCAAGCAGGAAGCGCTTTAGCATTGTCGGCAGGGGACTGGATGTTTCCCACATACCGTGATCATGGAGCGGCAATCATTCATGGACAGGAATTATACCGTGTTTTCCTATACTGGATGGCGCATTTTGATGGTTCGATTTGTCCAGAAGGAAAAAGGATATTGCCTCCAAGTGTTCCAATTGCCACTCAAATGGTTCATGCAGTTGGAACGGCTTGGGCAAGTAAGCTTAAAGGCGAAAAGAATGTTAGCATCGCCTATTTTGGCGATGGTGCGACTTCTGAAGGGGACTTTCATGAAGCACTGAATTTTGCCGGCGTTTATAAAACCCCGACAATCTTTTTCTGCCAAAATAATGGCTACGCAATCAGTGTCCCTTTTGAAAAGCAATCGGCATCAAAAACAATATCCCAGCGTGCTGCTGCTTATGACATCCATGGGGTGCGGGTGGATGGAAATGATATTTTTGCCGTATGGATGACTGTAAAGGAGGCTGTCGAAAGAGCGCTTAAAGGGGAAGGGCCTACATTAATCGAAGCCGTTACCTTTCGCTATGGCGCCCATACTACTGCAGACAATCCGAACATATATCGCGATCAGGACGAAATTTCAACGTTCTGGAAGGAAAACCGCGATCCTATTACACGCCTTAGAAAGTATTTGAATAAAGAGGGTCATTGGAATGAAGAGCAGGAAGAATTGGTGTTAAAGCAATTCAACGAACTGATCGATGCTCACCTTAAAAGGGCCGAAGCGTATCCGAAATCCGACCCGCTCGAAATGTTTAACCATGTATATGCTGAGGAGACATGGCATCTTAAGGAACAGAAGCAGGAATTGAACCAAATCTTAAGGAAAGGCGGGAGGCAATGATGGGCAAAAATTTAACGATGCTCCAGGCTATTACGGAAGCGCTGGACCAAATGCTGGATCATGATGATCGCGTGATGATCTTGGGTGAGGATATTGGTGTGAATGGCGGGGTTTTTCGAGCGACGGAAGGACTTTATGAGAAGTATGGAAAAGATCGAGTTGTGGATACGCCATTAGCTGAATCCGGAATCATCGGCTCTGCCATTGGTTTGGCTCTTAACGGAATGCTGCCCATAGTGGAGATCCAGTTTCTCGCCTTTATTTATCCGGGGTTCGAGCAGCTCATTTCCCATGCTGCCCGTATGAGGTATCGTACTCGTGGGCAATTTGGGGTGCCCCTCGTAATCCGTACGCCATATGGTGCCGGAATCAGGGGTCCTGAACTTCATTCCGAAAGTGTCGAAACCTTCTTTGCCCATACTCCGGGTTTAAAGGTGGTTGCACCCAGTAATCCATATGACGCAAAAGGGCTGCTCATTTCAGCGCTCGAAGATCCAGATCCAGTGATTTTTTTGGAACCGACTAAATTGTATCGGGCCTTCAAGGAAGAAGTTCCCGATGAAATGTACCGAATACCAATCGGTCAGGCAAAAGTGGTCCAGGAGGGAAGCGACCTGACCATTTTTGCATGGGGGGCCATGTTAAGGGAGGCATTGAATGCCGCGAAAAAGATTGAAGCAGAAAAAGGCTGGAAGTGTGAAGTGGTCGATCTTAGAACTTTATACCCTTTAGATAGGGATGCGATCGTGCAATCCATTAAAAAGACAGGTCGTGCATTGATCGTCCATGAAGCCCATAAGACGGCCGGATTAGGTGCGGAAATTATCTCCATCATTAATGATGAAGCTCTTATTTACCTGAAAGCGCCGATTAAGCGTGTAACAGGATTTGATGTACCGGTTCCGCCGTTTACAATAGAAGATCATTATTTACCGACTGTTGACCGTGTAAAACAAGGAATTGTCGATACGTTATCATTTTAATTGATTTAGGGAGAAAGAGAAGGAGGATGACGCATGATGGAATTTAAACTTCCTGATGTAGGGGAAGGGATGCATGAAGGGGAAATTATCCAATGGCTCATCAAAGAAGGGGATGCGGTAAAACAGGACCAACCCATTGTTGAGGTGCAAACGGATAAAGTCAATGCGGAATTGACAGCCCCGGCAGCGGGAGTGGTCAAGAAAATATTTTTTTCCGTTGGGGATATCGTGGAAGTGGGAACCACTATATTCACAATTCAGGAAGAGAACGATGTGCCAGTTCCGGATACAAACATTAGTGAAGAAGAAAACCAAGTCGGGCAATCCGGTGATGTAAAAGTAAATGCGGAGCATATTACGACTAAACAGCACCATCAGGCAGTGCGTGCGTTGGCAACCCCATTCGTGCGTCAAATGGCCAGGGAAATGAAGATTGATATCGAGAAGGTTAAAGGTTCCGGTCCGGCTGGGCGAATTACCGAAAGTGACCTGAAGCAGTTTAAAGAAAATGATTCGATTACACGGGAAGATGCCAAACAGCATGATGACAAGACTGGTCAAGAGATGGCGCCGATGATGGATGCCGTACTGGCAAATGGTTTGGAAAATGAGCGGGAAGAGCGGATTCCGCTTAAAGGCATTCGTAAAAAAATCGCTGAACATATGGTAAAGTCCGTTTCGACCATTCCTCATGTAACGCATGTAGATGAATTGGAAATGGACCGATTGAAGGAATTTAAAAGTCAATTAAAGGAGTACTCGGATGATAAGGATATAAAATTGACTTTTTTGCCGTTTTTCGTTAAAGCCATTGTCATCGCTTTAAAGGAGTTCAAAACATTAAATGCTTCAATTGATGAAAGAACCAATGAAATCATCCTGAAAAATTATTATCATATTGGGATTGCGACGAATACAAAAGAGGGTCTCATTGTTCCTGTGATCAAACATGCCGATCAAAAAACCATTTTCCAACTGGCTGATGAAATCAGGCAATTGGCAACCCAAGCCCGTGAAGGGAAGTTGAGTATAAACCAAATCACAGGCAGTACATTTACCATCAGCAATGTAGGACCGATCGGAGGGATGCACGCTACCCCGATCATTAACTATCCGGAAGCTGCCATATTAGCTTTGCATAAAATGGAACATCGCATGGTCGTTCGCGATTTGGAAGGTGTTATCCGTTTAATGATGAATATGTCTCTTTCTTTCGATCATCGTTTGATTGATGGGGTAACAGCGGTGCACTTTACCAATAAAATCAAGGAATTGCTGGAAAATCCAATTCGTTTAGTTGTGGAGATGAGATAAATGGTAGTAGGGGAAGTTGCTGTTGAGACGGATGTTGTCATCATGGGAGGAGGTCCGGGAGGATATGCTGCGGCTATCCGTCTCGGCCAGTTAGGTAAATCTGTCGTGCTGGTTGAAAAGGATAAGTTGGGCGGGGTCTGCCTTAATCGGGGCTGTATACCTTCAAAAGCATTGATTCACGCAGCTGATCAATACCATGGGCTTAACGATTTAGGGAAAATGGGAATCCGGCTGCCTCAGGAAAGAACCACTATGGACTTGGGGGTTTGGCAGGATTGGAAAGGGGGCATCACATCCCAGTTGGGGCATGGTATTGCCCATTTGTGTAAGGAAAACGGAGTGACGGTGGTTAAAGGCCAAGCAACTTTTTTATCTGATGACCGCATTGGAGTTGAAACCGGTGGCGATTTTGAAACCTACAAGTTTGAACAGGCAATTATTGCGACAGGGTCCAGGCCTTTCATTCCATCCTTCATAAAAGTCGATGGAGAATATATATTGGATTCAACATCATCTTTGCAGCTGAATGAAGTTCCAGCGAGCTTGTCGATCATTGGCGGAGGATATATTGGAATCGAGCTGGGTATGGCATTTGCAAAGTTAGGGACTAAAGTGACCATCATTGAGATGGCCAATCGCATACTCCCTCAAGTTGCTGAAAACCTGGTAAAGGACGTCACCCGGAATGCCAAGAAGCTTGGGATCAATATCAAAACATCCTCGAGGGTAGAGAAAGCGAGTGTAGTGGATGGTCAAGTGCATCTTCTTGTTTCCTCGGAAGAACAGGGTGCGGAAGCGGTCGTGAGCGAAAAGACCCTGGTTACAATTGGAAGGATTCCTAACACGGAAGAAATTGGCCTGAATCGGGCTGGAGTGACGGTTGGTGAGAAAGGCCATATAGCAGTGGATATGGAATGCCGTACAAATGTGCCGCACATCTTTGCCATCGGTGATACTACGCCTGGTCCGGCACTTGCCCATCGAGCGTCCAAACAGGGAATCGTGGCAGCTGAAGTGATAGCGGGGCTGCCAAGTGCCGTTGACTCGCCTTATGTTCCCTATGTAATCTTCTCGGAACCACAAATAGCTGGTGTTGGTTTAAGCCGTGAAGAAGCTGAACAACAGGGATACAGCGTAAAGGTTGGCAAATTTCCGTTCAGTGCCAACGGAAGGGCGCTTGCAACGAATGAAACGGAGGGGTTTGCAGAAGTCATCGTGGATGCCAATAGTCATATATTGCTTGGAATGCATATGGTAGGTGCTGATGCTTCCAACCTTATAGGTGAAGGGGTCCTTGCCCTTGAGCTGGCGGCTCGGGTCGAAGATATAGCCCTCAGCATGCATCCTCATCCGACCTTGACCGAGGGGTGGCTGGAAGCGGCTGAAGCAGTTTTGGGACATGCAATTCACATCGTAAATAAATAGGAAAAGGTAAATTCATGGGGATTACCAATGTAGTCCCCGATTAGAATGTTTTATCTTCTATCAGTAAATTCACTCCATTTGGAATTATGTCCCGGCGTTTGATCAAACAGGGGCCGTATTGGCCTGCAATGATTCCCTCTTGTAAAACCATCGGCATATTGATATCATTTTTACTTTGGGGAAGTATAGAGTTTTCAATAAGGCTTTGGATCCTTCCACTCCTAAACCATAACGGTTGATGAGATAACAAATCTATTCGCCATTCAACGATTAAATGGGTTTAATTTATACGAGAAAATTATGGAATGAAGGAGGCAAATGTAATGGAGTCAAATGGTGGGTCATTGCAAAAGAAATTATTGCCGAGGCATATTAGCATGATGGCAATGGGAGGGGCAATAGGTACTGGAATTTTTAAAGGAAGTGCCGAAACCATATCGTTAGCAGGGCCAGGAGTCATATTCACTTATATTTTTGCAGGATTGTTATTGCTAGTAGTCATGGGTGCCATAGCGGAAATGGCAATTGTCTATCCAAATACGAATATGAAAGGCTTCGTTCAGAAAGCATTCGGTAAGCGCCTTTCCTTCATCGTAGGCTGGATGTATTGTTTCATGTGGCTGTCCGTTTGTGTCATTGAGGTAGTGGTGGCAGGAAGCTTTTTGCAGTATTGGCTCCCGGCAATCCCGCTATGGATATTAAGTTTAGGGTGTGCGGCCTTCATCATTGGGATTAACATGATGAATGTCAAAAATTATGGTGAATTCGAATTTTGGTTTGCCGGCATTAAAATTACAATGATCATCTTATTCATCATATTGGGAGCCTGTATTTTATTTGGTGTGATCCCAAGCGGCGGATCTAATTATCTGCAAAACTTCACAGGGCATGGAGGATTTTTCCCGAATGGGTGGATGTCCATCTTTTCGGCATTACTGATCGTCATGTTCTCCTATGGCGGTTCCGAGTTAATAGGGGTGACGGTAACGGAAGCAAAGGATGCAGAACGCATTTTACCTAAGGTCATTAAAAACTATATTTGGAGAGTTGTATTATTCTTCACCTTACCGATACTTGTAATCTGCGGTTTGATTCCGTGGAATGAAATTGGCGACCAGGCAAGTCCGTTTGTACAGGTTTTGTCAATGTCAGGTTTTCAGGGATCTGCACATATCATGAATTTCATTTTGATTACGGCCGTTTTATCTGCCGCTAACTCTGGAATATATGGGTGTACCCGAATGCTGCATTCTTTAGCTGCAGAAGGGGAAGCTCCCAAGTCGTTCTCTTATGTATCAAAAAATGGCGTTCCCTTGTACAGTTTGCTATTAAGTGCAGGTGTATTGGTCGTCGGCTCCATGATTACTTTCGTTGCACAGGACAAGGCATTTACTCTATTAATGGCGTTTCCGGGTTTTGTAGTATCACTTGTATGGATCAGCATCTGTTTAGCGCAGCTTAAACTTCGCAATTCATATCCCAAAGCTCCCAGTTTTAAATTGTGGGGATTTCCATATATAACCTTGTTCACCGTAATCACGTTAAGCATCATTTGTGTCACGTTCGTATTCAGTGATCAGAATCGAATCAGTATCATTACTTGCCTGATTGTGTTGGCTGCCTTAATCTTGATTTCAATTTTTAAATTTAAAAGAGTGAACAAACAGGAAACACCTATAATAGAAAAAAATATCGCTAAATAAATCAACATAAAAGATACGACATGGGCAAAGGCGTCCATGTCGTGTCTTTCATTACTGATCACTGATATTCTGCAACTTCATTTCGATTGGTCATCTCCAGATTTTTTCTTGATTATATGTTGTAAGGATGCTATGAATCTCTCGTTCTCAAGCGGAGTGCCGATTGTCACGCGGATGGTATTTTCATAGCCTAGCAAATGACCTGAACGGATGATGACACCCTGAATTAATAACTTCTCAAAAATGTCCTTGCCAGGCTGGTTCAATTTAACCATCAAGAAGTTGGCATGTGAAGGGAAGAATGTCAAACCCATCTTGCTTAGTTCATTTTCTAAATATCTTCTTTCTTCCTCATTCTTACGAACACAATTCTCAACAAATGGTTGGTCGTCGAGGGATGCGAATGCCGCAGCCTGTGCCAAACGATTGGTATTGAAGGGTTCCTTCACTTTAACTAGCTCTTGTATGATGGAAGCATCCATTAAACCGTATCCGATCCTTAAAGCAGCCAGTCCATAAATCTTTGAAAAAGTGCGTAAGATAACCAGATTTGAATGCATATTGAGAAGCGGTAAGGTTTCTAAATATTCTGCATCATCGACATATTCATAGTATGCTTCATCAACGATCAGTAAAATATGCTTCGGCACCTTCTCGATGAAAGAGCGTAACTTTTCTTTTTGAACGATCGTTCCTGTCGGATTATTGGGATTACAGACGAATATCATTCTCGTTTTTTCTGTTATGGCTTCATACATACCCTGAAGGTCATGTACACCATTGGTAAGAGGAATCTTTACAGGTGTGCCGCCGTCAATCAATACATTCGTTTCATAGCGTGGAAATGTCACATCAGCCATGATGACTTCATCATTTTGTTGGATATAGGTTCGTGTCAACAAACGTATCACTTCATCAGATCCATTGCCCAAAATGATATAATCTTTATTGATATTCAAGTTTCTTGCCAGTTTTTCAGCTAATGCAGGCGCCATGCCTTCAGGATAAAAGGAGGTTTGCTCCATTTCGTTAAGCATGGCTTCTTTTGCTAGAGGTGAGTAACCGAATGGGTTCTCATTGGATGCCAATTTAACGATCGTTTCAAGACCAAGTTCACGTTGCACTTCTTCAATTGGTTTGCCGGAAACATATGGGCTAATGCTTTCGATGTTTTGTCGAACCGGGATTTTCGTAAAGGTCAATGCAGGTTCCTCCCTTTGGTAAAGTTCTGAATTTTCTTTTTCTATTTGATTATTTTAATGATAGAATATTAACTGTTAAAATTACATACAAAAAAGAACGTATTTTTCGCTATCCATACAACATTTTAAAGAAATATATGCTTATATTCCTTCATTATGAAAGGCGGTTGCTTCATGGATGAAATAGATGTCAGTTTACTGGAACTTTTACAAAAAGATGGACGCATTACGATTAGTGAACTATCGAAGAAATTGGCTCTCAGTCGACCTAGCATCTCTGAACGAATGTACCGCCTGCAAGAAAAGGGGATCATTGAGGGGTTCAGCGCCAGGGTTTCCCCTTTGGCAATAGGAAGGGGTGTACTTGTGTTCATTCAGGTGAGTGAACTTAAGGTTCCTGTTTCCGATTTTGAGCAATTAGTGAAAAATGATTTAGACATTATCGAGTGCCACCGTGTAACAGGAACAGTTGGATATTTTTTGAAAGCGGCTTTAGCTGATATGGACAGCATGAGATTACTGATAGATCGATTAATACCCTATGGACATCTGAATACATCTGTGGTTTTGACATCCCCGGTACCTTCCCGCTCCATTCTTCCAAGGATCAATGAAATGGAGGATCATGGTGCGAAATCCTAGGCGGTCATTCAACTGATGCTGGTAAAGGGGTTCGGTACCGTTCAAACTAATGAAGGGTAGAATGTAGGTTTTTTACAGAAAGGAACGAGGCGGAAGGCCTGTTCCTTTTTTGTGTTATTTTAAATCCATCAAAGCCCCGAAATATTGCTGGGCGGTTGTAAAACAAATGAATGCCAATAGTTCAGAAATCTCTTCATCACTGAACACTTCCTTCAATACTTGGAAAAACTTTTCCTCCGTTTTTTCACGTTGCAAGAGAAATACTTCCGCAAAGGCAATTGCATAGCTTTCTTTCATATCTTCCGGCTTTAGCGGAGTCCCTTTTGCCTGACAGTATGAGCAGCCATTACCGTATGCCAGCACCCTTCTGACGTTTTCCTTCAATTTCTCCGAAAGTTTCCCATCTGCAGATATGCAATCTGAGAGGTCCGACCATTTATGCGAAATCTCTTCAGAATGAAATAATCTTTGAAATGGACTGGAGCCCTGTGATGATTTTTTTATTCTTGTCATGAACATCTCTCCTTTGAGATAATCCTAATATAAAAATCCAGGAATTTTAATTCCATTTGTAAAGAAATGTGGTTTAATAATGAACAAATGTAAAGAGAAGAAGGGAAATAATTTAAAAATGAAAATAGATGAGAAAGACCAGAGCATCCTTGCCGAATTAACGTTAAATAGCCGAATCTCCATGAGGGAATTGGCAAAGAAAGTAAACCTCTCGGCCCCCACCGTTGCCGATCGGATTCGGCAAATGGAGTCGTTCGGGATCATTAAAGGGTATGTTGCCGAGATTGATCATAAAAAGATCGGTTTTCCAATTGAGTGTATCGTGGAAGCTACGATAAAAAATGGGGAATATGAGAAATTCAAAAAGTATATCTCCAAGGTGCCGAATGTTGACTTTTGTTATCGCATTGCCGGGCAGGCTTGCTTTATGCTGAAAATCCATACTCGGAGCCTTGAAGAAGTGGAGGAATTCATCAATCGGACCATTCCTTTTGCAGCAACGGTTACCCATGTGATCCTTTCACAGGTGGAGCCGGAACAGGAATGAGTATTTTTATAGTGGAAGAAAAAGAGATCCCGATCATTTTGATTGGTTCTAGAATTAAAGGATAAAATCACGTGTCCATAAAGATATGACATATGTTTGCAGCGCCAGGTGTTTTTTTGCAATCAATGCTTTCGGTGATTCAAGAAAGAATAAGCTAATGGAATAAGGGGTACATGTAATAATGGATAATAATCTGAAAAGGTGGGGTGAGTATCATGGAAGGAACCGACGACTACAAACCTGAACTGGCCAGGGAAGCAGTAAATGTGATTGAAAATGTAGCAGGAACACATCCTGGTTATCGTCGTGTGCATGCAAGGGGATATGTTTATGAGGGGGTTTTTACCCCAAACGGAAAAGCGTCCCCATTAACGGTGGCTTCGCATCTTCAGGATGAAGCCGTGCCGGTGATCATTCGGTTTTCAAATAGCTCACCGATTCCAAGCCATCCTGATGCCATTTCCCCTGTAAAGGGCATGGCAGTCAAGTTTCATTTGCCGAATGGAAAGGTGTCAGATCTTATTACTGTGACCATTCCGTTATTCTTTGCGAAAACACCGCAAGCGTTTGTTGATATTGCTGGCTTTTTCCAATCTGTAAAGGAAGGTTTCCCCAATCTGAAAGAGCTTGCAAAAATCCTGTGGAAATACCCTGAAAGCAAGGCAAGCTTGCAAATGCTTAAAGAAATGCGTTCTCCAGCCAGTTTTTCAACGTGCCAATATTACTCTATTCACGCATTCTATTTCATTAACAAGGAAGGAAAGCGGCAGGCAATCAAGTATGAGTGGGTGCCAGATGCCGGCCTTAGTATGTTAGAAAAAGGGGAGGTTGCCGAGCATTCACCGGAGTATCTGGATGAAGAAATGGAAAAGAGGCTTAAAGAAGGACCGGTGGGCTTTAAATTGAACATCCAAATAGGAGGGGAAAATGACCCGACTGACGATCCGACTATTGCTTGGTCGGAAGATAAACAGGTAATCACGATAGGGCATTTAACGATTTCCAAAAAATCGGAAGTGTGTAAAGATACTTTATTGTTTGATCCAACCAATATTCCTGAAGGAATCGAGTGCTCGGAAGACCGGATTTTGCATTTTCGCCATAGTGCGTATGCCGTTTCATATGAACGTCGGATAAATAACCAATGAATCAAATCAAGAAAAGCCCCCTATTCCAAAGGGATTCCCTTGAATGTAGACAAACTCGATGAAAATCGAGTTTGTCTATTTTTATGGCTTGTACAATTTGGACGTTGATTGGAACGTAGGGCACTCGCTTTTCCGCGGGCGGTCGGCCCTCGGCTTTCGCCTGCGGGTTCTCCCCTAGACGGGCTTTTCTAAGCAGGAGTCTCATACACCCGCTCCAATTAACTGTGTCTTACCTTTTAGGTAGACCACTTTTCCCTAGAGTCATTTTTGTTTTAAAATAGAAGTATTAAAACCTTGATGAGGATGCTTTCTAAACATGATTCTATTCAGCGAGATCAACTTGAAATGATTACTCTAGATCAACTGGTGCCAGCGCAACTTAGTTCTTAAAATGGAGCCTGCCATTGACTTCTCTTTCATTTATGATTTGGAGGCATGTATTCAAAGGTAGAAGGCCCAAGTATTGATTCAGTTATATTAGTTAAACTGACTTTCATTCAATATGGCTTCGGAATTCGTTCAATGCGTAAAACAATTGAAGATGTTGAAACAAATATGGCTTACCGTTGGTTCTTAGGCTATGGTTTCCAGTGCCTCCTACTCCACGTTCGGGATGAGACCAATCTGAATCCCGTTTTAAGTGAGTTACATTTTTCCGGATCTGAAAATAGTGTAGAGCATGAGTAAGAACATCAGGGTTGCAACGACAAAACCAATTTCGATAACCGGTATCTTCCAAAGGATCAAGGTTTCCCCGCCTATTGCAGAACCGATAATGAGACCGACCATGATTATGCTGAATGCAAGCAGGATGATACTGAACGACAGCCGGTTCGAGATTTGATCAAGCTTATGTAAAAAAACTTGAAGTTCGGGGATGTTGATATCGAGCCGCAATTTCCCTTTTTTAATGATACCTGTCACTTCCCTGATATCCTTGGGCAGTTCGGCAATGGCTTCAGCAGACTCGATGAATTGATTCCAGGCGTTCTTCGCAATGTTTTTTGGGTTGTAGCGTTCTTTAAAAAGCCTTTCCCCAAAAGGTTCAGCTGCCTTCATGATGCTGAAATTCGGATCTAATCCTTCGACAATGGCCTCCATGGTAAGCAAAGCCTTGCCGAGCATCGTGAATTCGGGTGGGATTTGGACCTGGTGACGATTGGCAACCGTGAACAGGTCATTGACTGCTCCGCCTAAGCTGATTTGGCTCAATGGGATATCATAATATTTATTTCGCAGTTCATCAATATCCCCCCTTAATGGGGCCATATCGATTTCGTCCGTCAAGAGACCCATATCTGAAAGCGTCTTGATCAATCCATTGGTGCTTCCGCGTTTCAGATTGATGACAAGCGAGGCGAACTGATATTTCGTTTCTTCCTCAAGACGTCCCACCATTCCAAAATCCATGAGTGCGACGACATTCCCAGGCAATATGATGATATTGCCTGGGTGGGGATCACCGTGGTAAAAGCCATCGATCAATATTTGATGAAGCATGGAGTTCGCTAATCTTTCCGCGATTTGCCGGCGATCATAACCTTCATCATCAAGCTGTTTATAATGATTGATCTTAATTCCCTGAATGAAATCCATTGTCAGGACCCTTTTTGTGGAAAACTCCCAATGAATCCTTGGTACCTTAAACCCTTGATCATCGATGAATTGCTTGGCTATTCTTTCCCCGTTTCGACCCTCGGAGTTATAATCAAGTTCTGCGCGGAGTGATTTAGCGAATTCATCAATCATTTTTCTGATTTGGTAGCGTCTTGCCCAAGATATGCGTGCTTCCATAAGTCTTGCCAAATCATCGAGAATTTCCAAATCCGTTTCCACAGTCGGAAGAATATCTGGCCGCTGCACTTTGATTGCTACGACTTCCAGTGATGGAAGCCGAGCTGTATGGACCTGTCCAATCGAAGCGGTTGCCAGTGGGGTTTCATTAAATTCAAGGAAAATGTTTTCCAAAGAATCACCCAATTCGGCCTCGACAATTTTACGGACCCTATCAAATGGAAAGGGGGTGACCTGGTCCTGTAACTTTTCAAGCTCGCGGACGATTTCTTCAGGTACGAAATCACGCCTCGTACTTGCAATCTGCCCAAGTTTAATGAATGTAGGTCCCAAGCTTTGTAATATCGTATGCAGCCGCTCTCCGATTGAGCGGAGGTTCAGGTTTTCATCGGGTTGGAGTTTCGATCCCGCTTTACTCTCGGATAATCCCAGGCGATAGATGAAGTAACCAAACCCATTTTTCAAAAAGGCATTAATGATTTCTTGGTAACGATGTGCGTGTTTCAGTCGCTTGCGAAACATTCAAGTACCTCCTGTCACGGTTGTAAGTTTTGGTTCTGTTTCTCCAAAATTACGATGCGGCGCTCCAATTCCTCGACTTCTTCTTTAGTTGCCAAGTTTAGGCCATTGAGCGCTTGATTGACTTTGGCCTTGACGGAATCGTCCAGCTGCTTTTGGGCTTGCTCCCCTTTTTCGACCCATTGCTTAATAAGGATCTTGGAGTCTTCTTTGCTGATATCGCCTTTTTTGACAAGAGAGTCCACCGCTTTTTCAATTTGCTCTTTTGTAGCAGCGGCTGCACCTAATCCTAAAGAAAACACATTTTTTAATAAGTCCATTTTTACATTCCTCCAATATAAATTTTTACACTGTAAGAAAGATAATAGCGGATGCCTTTCACTC
>NZ_JBFUIQ010000025.1:0-53295 GCF_056401795.1 Peribacillus sp. P4_D6 | reverse complement strand
GGCCATAAAAATAGACAAACTCGATTTTCATCGAGTTTTTCTACAGTCTGAAAGCCCGTGTTTTATACACGGGCTTTTTCCTTTATCTGGGGCATTGTTTAAATATCGAAAGGGTTTTTTGATAGTACCTTAAACATGTTTCCATACAGGGAAAATGACGACCCTTTTTGGTCAAAAAGTCTAGATAGGGTAGAAGATTCTTGAGTACTCTCTTTAATACTTTGTTGTTTTGAAATCTGTTGAAAATGCGTGTATTTTAATCATTCCTCCTGTTTTAAACATGTCGATTTTAGATATACGGAAACATGAGATAGAAGATGGTATACAGCTGTATTTTTGAAAATTAAATAGTAACTAATTGGAAAGGTTAAATAAGAAAATCATAGTAACTTCGAGCATTGTAAGAATTGCTGGGATATTCCGCTAAACTTCTTATGAACTGCATAATACTAATAGAAAACTTGTAGATTTAACAAGCAAAAATTACTTATATTGAACTATCGAGGTAAGTTGGGGTTCAGACACTAAAGGGGAATAATTAATTTATATCCAAGCCTACGAAGGTATAGTCTGTTTTATTATTTGGAAAATATTGCGGTTGAATCAGTGTTTTTAAGGATACATTAGCAAATGGTTAGGTTATATATATCTTCTCTTAATTGATTTAAATCACTTGGCTACCTTTTTGAACTTGATACAGTACCGAATAATTGTGTGATGTAAGCAAAATGAACATACTTAACATAAAAGTATCCCTTAAAGTTAATAGAGTTTTTAGACCAAAGAGGTGTGTAGAAGTGAAGAAAGGTAAATGGAGTCTACAGTTTACTATTATGATACTGGTGTGTGGGGTAGTAGCCCTCTCGTTATTCATTACAGATATTCTCATTAGCCAAACAGTTGCAGATACTATAGAAAAGAGCCAGACTGAAAAAGCAGTAAACGTAGCACGCATGGCAGCACAAACCCCGCTTGTAATCGAAGCGTTAAGTGGAAGTGAAAACAATCAGGAAGTTCAGCAATTTACCAATAGGATTAAAAAATCGACAGATGTAGAATTTGTAGTAATAATTGATAATAATGGAATCCGGAAAACTCACCCCGATCCAAGTAAAATAGGAAAAAAATTTGTTGGAGGGGATGAGAAAGATGTGTTAAGAGGCAGAGAGCACATTTCTATTTCCAAAGGAACTTTAGGCAGGTCTTTGCGTTCTTTCACCCCTGTTTATGATTCAGAGGATAATCAAATTGGAGCCGTGGTGGTCGGTATTTCACTTCAAAAAGTTAATGATGCTGTTTTAAAAAGCCGTTTTAATATTTATGTAGGAACCGTTTTTGGAATATTGACCGGAATTGCCGGCGCAATACTTTTGGCAAGGTATATTAAGAAAATATTATTTGGGCTGGAACCTTTTGCTATTGCGAAGGTTTTAAAAGAGCGAAATGCCATTTTACAATCAGTTCGAGAGGGAATCATAGCGGTAGATCAGAGTTCAACCATTACTCTCGTAAACAAAGCAGCTTTAAAGATATTTAAGAAAGCGGGCATTAATGAAAATCCAACGGGTAAAAAGGTAACTAGTTATATGCCTGACTCAAACCTGGATAGAATCCTGGAGACCGGAAAAGTCGAATTAGATAAAGAGCAGGATTTAAAAGATAGTGTCTTACTAGTGAATAGGGTACCAGTATTTGTGAAGGATGAAATCGTAGGGGCTGTGGCTACATTTCGTGATAAAACAGAAATACATCTGCTGGCGGAACAGCTGACTGGAGTCCGCTTATATGCTGAATCGTTAAGGGCCCAGTCGCACGAATTCATGAACAAACTTCATGTAATACTTGGTATGGTGCATATGCATTATTATGATCAGCTTGCAGCATATATTAGTGATCTTGTTGACCACAGAGAAAACGAGATTGGCTTTATTACCAAAACCGTTAAAGATCCAGTACTAGCCGGTTTTTTAATTGGAAAACTAAGTTATGCAAGGGAAGCAGGTGCTAAGCTGGCGTTATCCTCTGACTTTCAATTGCCCGAACCAGAAAATGCAGCTATTACTCATGAGCTAATTACGATAATAGGAAATTTGATTGACAATGCTATAGAAGCAGTAGAAAAAAGGCCCGTTAAACGAATTGAATTAAAGTTTGATTATGCAGATGATATTTTAACTATTGAAGTTCATGATACTGGACAGGGAATATCTGATGCCAATCTTAATCATATCCTTCAAAAAGGATATACAACAAAAGGAGAGGACAGGGGGATTGGTTTATATTTAGTTAAGGCAAGCCTGGATAAGCTAGGAGGAGATCTCAATATTAGTTCAAAAGAAGGTCAAGAAACAACGTTTGTGGTTTATATACCATACAAAGCAAGGATGATGTAGGATGATTAAGGTAATGATCGTAGAAGATGACCCGATGGTTGCAGAGTTCAATAAGCGCTATTTGAATCAAGTCGATGGCTACGAATTAGCTGCTGTCTGTTCCTCAGTGGATCAAGCTCTGAATGTATTGGAAGATCAAAGAATAGGGTTAGTTCTATTAGACATTTTCATGCCTGGGAAAAATGGACTCGATTTACTCTCGCAAATTCGAGAAAGTGAAAAAGAGATAGATGTTATTGTCATTTCTGCTGCGTCGGACATTGAGAGGATTCAGAAAGCATTAAGACTAGGTGCTGTTGATTATTTAATTAAGCCGTTTGAATTTGACCGTTTTAACGCGGCCTTATCAGCATATCGGAACAAATCAGATTTTATTCAAGATAAAAATATGCTAAATCAAGAAGAATTGGATTATCGAATTTTGCATCAAGAAGAAATTCATTTACCAGAGGAATTACCGAAAGGATTAGCACAAGATACCTTAAAGATTATATGGAATGTGATACAGGAATTTAAAAATTCTCCCTTTTCAACAGAGGAAGTCGTAAATGTGGCGGGTATATCCAGGGTATCAGTAAGGAAATATTTAAAATTCATGAAGGATATCGGTGTCCTTGATGTTAAGGTAATCTATGGAACGGTAGGCCGACCAGTCTCCCAACACAAATTTAATGATGAAAAGAGCCATATTATTCAACGTTATCTGTAAGCAGCCAAAGTGCTGCTTACTTTTTTTAATTACATAATACTAAAATTAGTTAAATAAGCTAGTGTCCTCCGTAAATGACTACTAAGATATAGACTGGCGATTGAGTTATTTATAAATTTTTTCACAAGATTGAACAAATAAGCAGTAATGAGGAAATATTATTTTTGTGCTGTATATTTATTTTCCTTTTTACAGTTTTTTTTTAGTAATTACACTTCCCCAGGGAAGAATATACTCTATTGCCTGGTAATGATCATTTTTAAATATACATTTTTAGGAAGAGGGAACGTCTATGACAGCTTATGAAAAGACAAAAACGGGTTTGGATACAACTTTAAGAGGAAAAGGTGTTCTGTCAAACCCATTTATTAATAAAGGGGTCGCTTTCACTAAGGAAGAAAGAAAGGAGCTAGGATTGGTAGGCTTGCTACCATCCCAGGTGCTTACTCTTGAGGAACAAGTAAAAAGAGCTTATGAACAATTCTCCACTCAACCTAGCAATATTCGGAAGAATGGAATGTTATATGATTTATTTAATAGGAATGTGGTCCTGTTTTACCGTCTACTTAAAGACCATCTAAGTGAAATACTGCCGATCATTTACACACCTACTGTAGGAGAGGCTATTCAACAGTACTCCCAGGAATATCACCGTCCAGGAGGTCTTTACCTATCTATTGATAATATAGAGGGAATGGAAGATGCATTTAAAAACCTGGACCTTTCATCTGATGATATCGATTTAATAGTTGTTACAGATTCTGAAAGTATTCTTGGAATCGGAGATCAGGGAGTTGGTGGAATTAACATAGCCATTGGCAAATTGGCAGTCTACACAGCAGCTGCGGGAATTGATCCAAGCAGGGTGCTACCTATTGTCCTGGATGTTGGGACAGACAATGAAAGCCTGATTAGTGATCCACTGTATATTGGTAACAGGTTTGGGCGTGTTCGCGGTGATGAATACACCGAATTCATTGATTTATTTGTTAAAATGTCTCAAGCCTTCTTCCCAAGGGCATTACTTCACTGGGAAGACTTGGGGAATATAAATGCACGAAATATAATCGATAATTATGGCGAGAAAATTCTCACTTTTAATGATGATATACAAGGTACAGGTGCAGTAACACTAGCCGCCGTAATGTCTGCCTTACAAGTAACTGGTGTTCCTTTAAAGGAACAAAGGGTGGTTGTTTTTGGTCCAGGTGCAGCAGGAATCGGTAATGCTGATCAAATGGTTGAAGCCATGATCTTAGATGGCGTTTCCAGAGAAGAGGCATATGGTAACTTTTGGGCCGTCGATTATCGTGGATTGTTGATAGATGACATTCCAGATGTTTTGAAATTCCAAAAGTCTTATTGCCGGAAAGCTGAGGAAGTCGAGGACTGGGAGCGGAATGAAGTCGGAATTATTCCATTATTAGAGGTAATAAAAAAGGTTAAACCAACCATCTTAATCGGCACTTCTGGTCAAACAGGGGCTTTCTCAGAAGAAGTTGTAAAAGAAATGGCAAAGCACGTGGAACATCCTATAATTATGCCGATGTCAAATCCGACTTCCTTAGCGGAAGCTGTTCCTGAAGACCTGATAAAGTGGACTCAAGGTAAAGCCTTAATAGCGACAGGAAGCCCGTTTGATGATGTTGACTATAATGATGTGATTTATTCAATCGGACAATCTAATAATGCATATATTTTCCCAGGACTTGGACTTGGTGCGATCGTCGCAGAAGCAACAAAAGTCTCTAAGGGAATGCTTGCAGCAGCCTCATCTGCTGTTTCAAGATTATCGGATAGCAGTAAGCCTGGTGCTTCTTTACTCCCTTCAATCAAACAATTGCAAGAGGTTTCTAAATCTGTAGCCATTGAAGTGGCAAAGACAGCCATTGAAGAAGGCATTGCGAAAGCGGATATAACAGATATTGAAAAAGCAATAACAGAATCCATGTGGAAGCCGGAGTACAAAACTATTCGTGGGAAATAAATGGAAATAAATCCGGATTATTTTGTTGTCTCAAAAGAAAGGGGATCCGTTTTAGGGGAATCTCCGTATAAATCAGTCATAGTAATCTTTTAAATCGGACAATTTTTTGGAAAGAGAAGTGCATCTCGAGTGAATATTGGGAATATATTTTTAACATTAATACCAATCTTTTTTACAATTATTATTGGTTATTTGGGTGGATATTTTAAAGTTTTTAATTCAGAATCATCCAAAGGGCTTAACACGTTAGTTACAAAATTTGCATTACCTGCACACTTATTCATTGGGATCACAACAACCTCAAAACAAACCTTAATTAATCAATGGTCATTTTTCTTAACTATGACCATAGGTGTTATTGGCTTTTATATTATCCTTTTAATAGTGGCTCGTTTGGTGTTTAAATTCGATTTAACTAAAGCATCTATGTTTTCATTAAACGCAACTCAGCCAGCCTTTGCTTTTATGGGGATATCTGTATTAGGCAGCTTGTTTGGGGCGCAAGAGATAGCTATACCTATTGCGATTACCGGTATTGTGGTGAATGCCCTTCTGGATCCATTAGCAACAATAGTTGGTACGGTCGGACAATCCGGATTGGGTAAATCTAAAGATGAAAAAACAAACATTCTGGGTATCGTTTTGCATGGTCTTAGCGAACCGCTTGCATGTATTCCCTTACTTGCTGTTGTATTAACACTATTAGGGTTCCAGGCACCGGATATCATAAAAAATGCGCTCGATCAAATTGGGTCAGTGACATCTGGGGTTGCATTATTTGCTGTTGGTGTAACCGTGGGTATCCGTAAGATTAGCTTACGACCAATTGCTTTTGGTATTTCCATTTTAAAAGTTGTGGCTATTCCATTATATATGATTCTGGTTGCTCATCTAATTGGCCTTGATCATGCAGATACAATTAAAGCCATTTTGCTAGTATCATTTCCGGGATCTGCTGTAGCGGCAATGATTTCAACTAGATTTGATTCGTTATCAACTGAAACAGCATCTTCATTTGTAATTAGTACCATTCTTTCTTTAATTACATTACCTATCTATATATCCTTGTTAATGTAGCCTTCTAAGTATCCATCCTTCTTGGATGGATACTTTTCAACGGAAGTTTGTGAAATATTTAACAAACTTATTGTATAACATTAACCTTTTTTTGAAAAGAGGAGATGTTGGCTATTTTTATTTAAGGCTATGTTAAAGGTAAAGGTAAATTAATAAAATAGATAGTTTAAAAGGTATGGATGGCGATTTAATAAAGGTATAAGCCCAGGAAAATGCGTCGCAAAAAGTATCAATTGCAAAAATTCGCTATTAATCAAAATAAGAATATAATAAAAGAATTTGTGTAATTACACATTCGAATGCAGCAGTTGATGAAATTTTAAATCTAAATATTCGGCGTACAGGAATCATAGTTAAAAGCCAAATTATCTATGATCAGGAACGGTTTGCTGTTCATTTAGGTGGGACTACGACATAACTGAAAGAATTGTAGGGACATCGGTATTGGATTAAGACAGGGCCTTATTTGGGGGCAAAGCAAAGAAGAGGACTTATATCTTAGGGTATACTAGGCTGAGCCTATACGAAGCAAAGTATGGGTTTTCGTTTTGTGATAAAAAGGAATGAAGAATCGAATTCTACTAAAATAGATTATTATTCCTTTGACAATCTCCTGAAACTCCTTTATATTTAGCTAGTAACTTTAGTGCTTAAAAGCGTTTCAGTAATTATGAGGAGTGAAAAGGTCCGATCCTTACCTCAGTGAATACACAACATGAAAGCGGGGAATTACATCATGCGTCTTGAAGATGCAAAGCTAAAACTCTCCTTACCTGAAGCAATCGGGGTTTTGGCAGTTCTTTTCTTAATCATTGCAACTGGCATCATTCATTATGGACTTGCCCCCCATATTCCAATTATAGCGGCACTCCTTTTCTTATTTGTTTATGGGAAGATCAAGAAGCTGCCATTTTCAATTATGGAGGCAGCTATCGTCAAAGGTGCAGGTACTGGTATGGGAGCCATTTATATATTCTTTTTCATTGGAATGCTGATTTCCATCTGGATGGCAAGCGGGACAATCCCTACCATCATGTTCTATGGGTTTGACTGGATTTCTGGTGAATATTTCTATGCAATCACATTTCTGGTGTGTTCGCTAATTGGGCTCTGTATCGGGAGTTCACTTACAACATCAGCAACAATCGGCGTTGCTTTGATAGGGATGGCGGCGGCGATGGATTTATCGTTGGCGATTACAGCCGGTGCTATCATTTCCGGTGCATTTCTTGGCGATAAAATGTCTCCATTATCCGACTCTACCAACCTTGCATCAGGAACGGTTGGAGCACCATTATTTGAACATATTAATAATATGCTTTGGACTACGATTCCAGGTTTTTTCATATCGCTTATCATCTTTTACTTCCTTTCACCGAATGTCAAAGTTGCTCGCGTTGAGGAAATCGAAGCCATGACCAAAGCCCTGGAAATGGAAACGAATATAAGCATATGGAGTTTGATTCCGTTTGTCATCGTTCTAATCATGGCTTTGAAAAAGGTGTCAGCGATTCCGACATTGTCAGCAGGAATCATTTCGGCGGCTGTCATTGCTTTCATACAAACCCCAAGTTTGACGGTTGCAAAACTAGCGGATATCTTATACGGCGGTTTTGTACTGAAGAGTGGAATGGAACAACTTGACTCAATCCTATCKCGGGGCGGAATTGAAAGTATGATGTTCTCCGTTTCGATGGTGTTGCTGGCATTGGCGATGGGCGGACTATTGTTTGAATTGGGAGTCATTCCTTCAATTTTAAATGCAATCCAGGATTCATTGACGAGTGTAGCGAAAGTGGTTTCCGCTACTGTATTTGCAGGAATCAGCGTGAATTTCCTAGTGGGTGAACAATATTTGTCAGTTATACTGCCTGGGAAAGCTTTTCAGCAGAAATATGAAGATTTAGGCCTGCAGCCCAAAACGCTTGCGAGGGTACTTGAAGATGCGGGAACAGTTGTGAATCCTTTGGTTCCTTGGGGTGTCTGCGGTGTATTCCTGACACAGGTATTGGGTGTTTCAACCCTTGAATATGCTCCGTTTGCATTTTTCTGCCTACTTTGTCCTTTGCTTAGCCTGATTTCTGGCTTTACTAAAATCGGTATCCATTATAAATGAAAAAACAGGCAGTCGGATTCGACTGCCTGTTTTTTTTGTGATAACTTCCGTAACCTTACAGAGAAAGGAAACCCCTGACATGAACAGAAATGCCAGGGGTATTTGATCGTTTATTTTGAAGACGCGATCTCATCTTTTGGGATGGATACGACCTTTTCTTTCTGTTCAAGTAAATTCATTCTCATTACGACATTTTGGTATATGCCCATTGAGAGCATGAGCAATAGTAAGGAAGATCCTCCATAGCTGATGAACGGAAGGGTGATTCCAGTAATCGGAATGATTCCGGTCGCACCGCCGATGTTGATGCCAACTTGAATGCCGATCATGGATGAAATGCCGATCAATAATAGGCTTCCAAATGGATCTTTACATTTTGCTGAGAGTATAAATCCCCTAAGGACGATAAACCCAAGTGTCAATAGAACAAAGCCTACACCGAATATTCCAAGTTCTTCTGCAATGACGGAAATGATGAAATCCGTATGTGATTCAGGCAGGTACCCGTATTTTTGTACACTGTCACCAAGCCCCACACCTGTAAGGCCTCCTGATCCTATCGCATACAATGAATTAACGAGCTGATACCCATCTCCTCCCTCTTGACCAAAAGGATCTGCAAACCCCGTAAAACGAGACATCTTATTTTCAGAGAGAACGGATGAGAAATTTCCTGTCACGAGTACTCCTAATGCAAATATGGCAACGAATATCGCAGTAATCAAAGAGAGTTTGAATATGCTCTTAAAAGACATCCCGGATGAAATGATCATGGTACTTGAAATCAGGAAAATGACTGCTGCCGTTCCATAGTCAGGTTGTATCCCGATTAAAAAACAGATGAATACCAGAAAGAAAATCGGGGGGATGACGGCTTTATCAATACTATTGATTCGATCCTGCCTTTTTCCGTAAATGGCTGCCAGATAAATGATCATCGCCAATTTGGAAAATTCTGCAGGTTGGATCGATGCTGTCCCTAGCTTGAACCAGCTTGTGGCATTTCCTGCTGTATGGCCGAAGATAAATAGCATCAAAAGGATACCGGCCATTCCAAACATCATAGACATCAAGAACATTTTGTTTTTGTACATCTTATAAGGAAGGATCATCGTGACGATCATTGCCAGGAAGGAAATGAGAAAGGCCGTTTTTTGTTTCTCAAAAAAGAAATCCATGGGCTGACCGTATCGAGCAACAGCAGTAACCATACTCGAACTGTAAATCATGACTAAACCAAACAAACAGAGTAATACGACAGCGATGAAAATAGGGAAGTCGTATGCTTTAATTATTCTTTTCACTTGTGCGCTCACCTCAAATATGTATGCGCGAAAAAATCGCCTTCTTATATAGTAACGGAAAATCTGTTATATAGATAATAATTTATATTCGATAATATGAATTTATCCTCCATTACCCAGTATTAAACACTAAAACCGATAAACTTGTCTGCCGGATTATCAGAATTTCGATTCTTATATACATTACCTTCGATAAAAAAGTGAATATTCCTTTTTATAACGAAAAAATTTTACTATATATTCCATTTCGAAGTGCTATCATGTCTGGAAGATTAAGTTAATGGTATTTGCGATGGAGATGGATTTCATGGAGCCTTACCAATTGAGTTGTAAAACGTGATGGATGCAGTGGATACTGTAAACTGTAACGAATTTGTTAGTGTAATTCATCTTAAGGGGAATACACCGATTAAGCGGCAGGGAATCGGTCAGGAATCTTATGAAGAGAAAGAACCGGTTGTGAAGTTGGTTCCAAGCGATTATATTATACAGGCTGCTGTGTCTCTGGCATTATATAAAGAGGGTTCAGGGGAAGAATTTTCGTACGTTTAGTGAAGTATAAGAACGTATATCTGTTCAAGAAAAGTGCTCAGGCGCTCTTATCAATTCTTCCAGGCATCCTAATTTCACTTTTAAAAGGGCGTTTTGACAGCACTGCAGCCGAGAAGTTTTGCTGCATTTCAGAGGAGGTGTTCCTCCTCGGTCGATCTTTATTTAAAGCATAAAAATAATATGGAGTACCGATAAAAAAAGTTAAAGCAAGGGGAGTAGTTATGGAAGAAATACATGACAAGTTGGAAGTGTTTTCTCCGGCAACAGGTGAGAAGATTGCGGAAATCGTCCCAACACCATTGAAGTCGATTCCTCATATATATATGAAATCAAGACATGCGTTCCAATCATGGTCGAATCTTCCCATCAAGGAACGGCTGCACTATTTAAAACGGCTCCGTTTATTGATGGTTGAAAGGATGGATGAAATAGCAGAAGTCATTTCAAAAGATGCGGGAAAAGTGAAAATTGAAGCGCTGGTTGCTGACATCATGCCAACGATCGATGCAATCAAGCATATCGAGAAACATGCAGTGAAAACTCTTTCCGGACGGAAGGTCACCACTCCACTCTTGTTAATTGGTAAAAAATCTTATGTCCATTATATGCCCCGTGGAACGATTCTCGTCATTTCACCATGGAATTATCCGCTGCAGCTTTCCATGGTTCCCATTCTTAATGCCCTAGCGGCTGGAAATACTGTCATCGCCAAACCATCAGAGGTAACTCCTTTAGTTGGGGCGTGCATCGAAAATCTGTTTCTTGAAGCTGGTTTCCCAGAAGGAACTATACAGTTTGCCCATGGAGGGAAAGAATTGGGTGCGGCATTAACTGAGCAAAAACCAGATTATATATTTTTTACTGGATCTGTAAGGACCGGAAAAATGATTGGTGAGGTTGCAGCAAGAGACCTGATCCCAACGACTTTGGAGCTTGGCGGTAAGGATCCGATGATCGTTCTGCGTGATGCTAACCTGGAACGGGCTGTGAACGGGGCTCTTTGGGGGGCTTTCACAAATAGTGGGCAGGTGTGCATGAGTGTTGAAAGGGTTTATGTGGAACGTCCTGTTTATAAGGAATTCCTGATGCTTCTTAAAGAAAAAACGAAGTCTATGAGGCAGGGGGTGCAATCGCAGGATGATATCGGTTCAATGACTTTCCCTAAACAAGTCGATATTGTGGCTGACCAACTGGAGGATGCACTGAATAAAGGGGCCGTACTTGAAACCGGAACACCTCCGAAAGAGTGGAAAACGGGGCAGACCCATTTCATTCCGCCGACGATTCTTTCCAATGTCGATCATTCCATGAAAATCATGAAAGAAGAAACGTTCGGACCCGTGTTGCCTGTTGTGCCTTTCGATACGGAGGAAGAAGTGATCGCCCTGGCAAATGAAAGTGAATATGGACTCAATTCCAGCGTTTGGACAATGGATAGGGAAAAAGCAAGTCGGATTGCGTCACGGTTAGTAACCGGTGCGGTGACGATCAATGATGTGCTGATTACGGTTGCTAATCATCATTTACCATTTGGCGGTGCCAAACAAAGTGGGGTTGGCCGCTATCATGGCGAGCATGGATTGAAGATTTTCTGCCATGAAAAAGCAATCATGATCGATAAAGGTAAAAACGATACAGAAATACAATGGTATCCATATGAAGGGAAATACACGAGTTTTTTATCGCTGTTTCAGAACTATTTTTCTGCCAAACCGAACTGGATTCGTTTCGGCAAAGAATATTTATCGTTGGTAAAATTATCCAAAAGGAACAGAAAATGAGATCCATTTATAAAAAAAGATTGTTATTTTCATAACGAGCGCGTATACTATTAATATACTTAATAACTGATTTTCCTTTTCAAAGGGGAGTAGCGTTAGGGTTCGCCCTAAAACAAAGTCGTCATTACGTGAATGTTAAACATTCATCGGCTTTGTTGACATGATTTCATGTTCAGCAAGACCTTTGCCTATACGGCAGAGGTCTTTTTCTTTTTGCCAATGCCAATAGGAAGGAAATACCACTATTGGAGGTTGAATGGATGGAAGCATCAATGTTATTGGAATATGGCTGGGTCCTACTTATCTTGGTTGGATTAGAAGGGATACTGGCTGCAGATAATGCAGTCGTCATGGCTGTCATGGTTAAGCATTTGCCAAAAGAACAACAGCGGAAAGCCTTGTTTTATGGTCTGATGGGAGCTTTTGTTTTCCGTTTTGCCAGTCTATTCCTTATTTCCTTTCTTGTCGAGGTGTGGCAAGTTCAAGCAATCGGTGCGATTTATTTACTTTTCATCGCTTTTCAGCACATTTACAAAAAATACGCTGGTAAAGGTGAGAAGGAAATCACGAAACCTAAAAAGCAATCCGGCTTCTGGATGACCGTGGTAAAGGTTGAAGCGGCTGATATCGCTTTCGCAATCGATTCCATGTTGGCTGCCGTCGCGCTGGCTGTTACACTTCCTGCAACAGGCTGGATGAAAGTCGGCGGTATTGACGGAGGGCAATTCGCTGTCATGTTCCTCGGCGGCATGATCGGGTTGATCATTATGCGATTTGCAGCAAATGCGTTCGTTAAGCTGCTTCATCGGCGTCCTTCACTTGAAACGGCAGCATTTTTGATTGTGGGTTGGGTTGGTGTGAAATTGGCGGTACACACACTTGCACACCCTTCACTTGCTTTCATTGATCATCATTTCCCTGAATCAACTCTTTGGAAATCGATTTTCTGGACTGTATTGATTGGAATTGCAGCAGGTGCATGGATCATTTCAAGCAAAAAAGAAAAAAAAGAGAAAGAAGAGAAAAAAATACAGGAAGCGTAAAAAAACAGGCGTGCCGGTCACGCCTATTTTTTTTGCTTCTTAAAGTATTTATGGAGATGACCCTCAAAAGCGCAGGTATGTTTACGAATGATATGTTAAAAGATGTGAATATTAAATTCCGGTTATAAAAATGACAATTGTCCCATTGTATTGGGCAAAAAAACGGAAAAAGATATTTTACTGTAATTGCACTGTAACAAACGAGAAAAAACTAAGTATTTTATCATGTTGATAAATTGTGTGATTTCATTTTTATCGCAAAAATAGTTCTTTTGGTACTGTCTTTTAGACTCCCTCCGCTTAAGATAAGTATGTTGATGCGTATTTTATGTTCAACAGGAGCGAGGTGAGCAAATGCTTGGTTTGTTGTTTACAGCATTCAAAAAAAAGCGTTCTTTAGAAGAAACCGTATTGAAAATTCAACAAGGCGATAATAGCCTTCGTAATGATACTATAGAGTCATTCAAACCTTTTATTGCAAAAACAGTCTCATCGGTTTGCAAACGTTACATATACGAATCAGATGATGAATTCAGTATTGGAATGATTGCTTTTAACGAGGCAATTGAAAAATACTCCCCGGAAAAAGGCCGTTCTTTATTGGCATTTGCCGAAACCCTCGTTAAACGAAGGGTTATAGATTATTTAAGAAGCCAGTCCAAACAAAAAGAAATCCTATTGGATTTAACACTGAATGATGAGAATGATCAAAGCCAAATATATATCGATAATGAAAATTCCATCAATGAATACGAGATGCAGAAGGAATCGGAAAGAAGAAAAGAAGAAATTCAGCTTTACATAAGCCATCTAGAGGATTTTGGTCTGTCATTTGAGGATTTAGTTGAAAACTCTCCCAAACATGCAGATGCCAGGAAGGGAGCTATTATGATCGCTAAATTGTTAATGGAAGATGACGAACTGAAGGAAATCCTGTTTGCAAAAAAGCGGCTGCCCGTAAAACAGCTTGAGGGAAAAGTGGAAGTAAGCAGAAAAACGATTGAACGGAACAGAAAATACATCATTGCCGTGGCAATCATAATAAACGGAGATTTTTTGTATTTGAATGATTATATAAAAGGGGCTATCGATGAATGAAAAAAGGAGTTATTCTTTCAGTTAATAAACGATTTGTAACCCTATTGACCCCCGAGGGTGAATTTCTGAAAACCAAAAGGCAGGAAAGGGAATATGAAGTGGGTGAGGAAATCACTTTTTCACCTGCAAAACAAAAATTCACTTTAGCCTTTTCCAATATTCATTCATCTTTCAAAAAAACGGCCGTGCTAAGCATTGCCTCCACCTTCCTGATTCTCTTTTCAATTCTTCCTTCTTATTTCTCTGGTCCTGTGTCGGCATATATGACGATAGATGTGAATCCAAGCATTGAATTGGAGCTTGACGATGATTTAGAAGTTCTTAAGCTTACAGGATTAAATGAAGACGGAAAGCTTGTGATCGGTCAGCTGAAGGACTGGAAAGGCAAGGATATAAAGGCTGTTACAAACCGAATCGTTGAAACGACGAAGCAACTTGGTTATTTGAAAGGAAATAAACAAATAGTCGTTTCTACAACGTTAATGGAAAAAAATAAAGAACTGGATAAGAATTTAAAAGCGGAGATAAAAGAAATATCTGAGCAGGATAATGTTTCCAAAACAAAGATGAAAGTGATCCAGGCAACAAAAAGCGATCGGAAGCAAGCTAGGGAACAAGGCATATCCACGGGTAAGTATCTCGAAAAGAAGTTGAATGAAGATAAAGATAAGAAAAAGGTCAATAAGAGGGAGCCTGCCCCAGCGCCAGTTAAAAAAGTCGAGGAAAACGTTGGTATTCCGAAAGAAAAGGGCGTAATGCTAAGTGCGGAAAACAAATCGGATGGAGAAAAGAAAAAAGAGAATAATGAAAATGAAATAAAACAAAAGCCGGCCAATGAAGCCAAAACGACTGAACGGAAAAACGCGGAAGTTACCGAAATTAAGGAACAAACCGAACGGGAAGATACAAGTGGAAAACGGAATGCGATAAATGGATATAAGGAAAAAAGCAACGAGTCAAAAGGGAAATCGGATAGACATCACAGCAACCAATCAAAGGACAAGCAGAAAAATGAACAGAATGATAAAAAGTTCGATGAAAAAAAAGTTTCATCACTCAAAGAAAAGAATAGTGATGATTCTATAAAGCCCGACAATAAAAATAAGCAAAATAAACAGGGTAGGCATGATAGACAAGATAAACAGGATACACAGGATAGGCAGGAAAAACAAGTTAAACAAGGTAAACAAGGTAAACAGGGTGAGCAGTATAAACAAGATAGGAAAGATTGGGATAAGTCGAAAAGGGGTAAAGGCAATAATGGAAATGGAAATGGACATAATCATTAAAAAGAGTCCAGCATGGAGCTGGACTCTTAGCCATGGATATTTAATTGTGAATTATTGACCTTTAAGTTGAGATTGTGCTTGTTGTACAAGACGTTTCGTGATTTCTCCGCCAACTGAACCATTGGCACGTGCTGAAGTATCGGAACCTAATTGTACACCGAATTCAGATGCAATTTCATATTTGATTTGTTCTAATGCTTGTTCGATTCCTGGAACAAGAAGGTTGTTACTGCTGTTAGCCATTTAAATCTCCCCTTTACTTTTTCAACGGCTTTTGCCGCTGTAATGATAGTATAAGTAGAATGTGGAGTTTTACTTATGCGAGCAGCATCAAAGTTATTGGTAAACCTGCCTTTTTGTTGAAAGTAAGACAGTTTTAAAAGAGAATGGAAAAAAGAATGAAAAAAGGGTAAACTAGATTTTTAATGGTTATGTGATTTGCATAACTATAAAGGAGCAAGAAAGGAAACTCTTTATGTTTGCTATCAAAAAATTATTATCAAAGTTAACACCAGCTCAGCTTATCGTCGGTTATTATGTTTTGGCAGTCAGCATCTCGACCGTACTGTTGAGTCTGCCAGTCGCTCTTAAGCCAGGCGTGGAATTTGGATTCATGGATGCTTTATTCACAGCCGTAAGTGCAGTTAGTGTAACAGGTCTAACAGTTGTAAGTTTGCCCGAAGTGTATAATGAGGTAGGCTATTTCATTCTCATGTTCGTTCTCCAATTTGGCGGTATTGGCATCATGACACTCGGAACCTTTTTCTGGCTTATAGTGGGCAAGAAAATCGGCTTGAAGGAAAGACAATTGATCATGACAGATCAAAACCAATCGAATCTTTCCGGTCTTGTTAAATTATTGATCCAAATCATTCAGATATTTGTCGTAATTGAAATGATAGGGGCTCTCGTTTTAGGCATTTACTTTCTGAATTATTTTCCAAACGGGAAAGAAGCCTTTTTAAATGGCTTATTTTTAGCCGTAAGTGCCACCACGAATGCTGGTTTTGATATTACCGGTATATCGATGATTCCATTTAAAGACGATTATTTTGTACAGTTCATAACGATTATCCTGCTTACCCTTGGAGCCATTGGGTTTCCTGTCTTGATTGAGCTGAGGGAGTTTTTGTCCAATAAGGCCCGTACTTATAAGTTTCATTTTTCTTTGTTCACGAAGCTGACCTCAGTCACTTTCTTTTCCCTTATCGTTGGGGGAACGATCCTGATTTATCTCCTGGAAATTAATGGGTTCTTTAAAAATAAGAACTGGCATGAATCGTTCTTTTACTCATTATTTATGTCCTCCAATACGCGGAGCGGCGGGTTGGCAACCATGAATGTGAGTGACTTTTCGGAACCGACCCTTTTGTTGTTGAGCATATTGATGTTCATTGGAGCCTCCCCAAGTTCAGTCGGGGGAGGAATCCGGACAACTACACTGGCCATCATGATTCTATTTTTATGGAATTTCATGAGAGGAAGGCGTTCCATAAAAGTTTTCAAACGGGAGATTCATCCCGATGATATCCGAAAAGCGACAGCGGTTATGATCATGGGATCGCTTCTTTGCATAATGGCGGTCTTCATATTATCCATTACCGAAAATTTCACTTTGATGCAAATCATTTTTGAAGTATGTTCGGCTTTCGGTTCAGTCGGCCTTTCGATGGGAATTACACCTGACCTCAGCAATACCGGTAAAATTGTCATTATGATCATTATGTTCATTGGCCGTGTTGGGATAACCTCCCTCCTGTATATCATAGGCCATAAAGAAGTTAAGGAAAATTTCCATTATCCAAAAGAACGCGTCATCATTGGGTAAATGATTTAAGTTGAACAGTGACCTTTCCACCCGTGGGAAGGTTTTTTGTGTTGTTTGCAGGAATCATGGATAAAATGTTGAAATTTACCTATAAGTGAGTGTCCTACCATTTCAAATATGCATAATTTGATCCCTTACTTGGAATTCGAGCGGATGAAGTATAAATCATTTTGGTAAGGAGGTGGAGAATGTGAAGAAATATACTGGAAGGATCATTGTCCCTGTTCTTTTTTTTGTATTGATATTACCCTATATAGGGTGGCTGGGTCATGAAGAACGCGGGTTTTCCGCCTTTGCAGGAATATATTTAGTCGTAATTTTAACCATAGCCTGGTGTTTGGGTGCCATCTATGATCATAAACGGAAAACGATAGCTTTATTGCAGGATAGTGAAGGGCGTTATCGCATTTTCTCCAATTACTCTAAAGAATTGGTCAATAGCTTCAATGAGGTTATTTTCCAAACGGATGATAAAGGAAAATGGTTGTACTTAAACCCGGCATGGAAATCGATGAGTGGTGCATCCGTGAATGAATCCCTGGGGCTTCACTTTTCTAAACATATGGATAACAATTCTTATCAAGACGTATTAAAGGCCTTTGCGGACTCCTTTCATCGAGGGGATAAATATTTTCGTGCGGACATTAAACTAAATGCGAAAAAGGGAACAAGCTGGGTGGAGGCATTCGTTAAACTTATTTACGATGACGCTGGGAAATTCATCGGGACGGCGGGCATATTATCGGAAATTAATGAACGTAAACATGCGGAGGAAAAGCTTGTGAGCCTAAACGAACATTTGGCAATCACATCAAGCAAGTTATCAACGGCTGCCCAACTTGCGGCTGGGATTGCACATGAAGTCAGGAATCCGATGACGGCGATAATGGGATTCGTGAAGCTGATTAAAGATGGCGGTGCCGAAAGGGAGGAATACTACGATATTATTTTTTCGGAAATAAATCGAATCGAGAAAGTGCTGAATGAACTCTTGCTGCTATCAAAACCCACTGGGGCGGTATTCCTTGAGAAGGATATAAAGGAAAGCTGCAACCATGCCGTAACGCTGTTGGAGACAAATGCCGTACTGAACAATATTCAAATTCATAAAAATTATGATTCAGAACCAATTTTTATGTACTTTGATGAAAACCAAATCAAGCAAGTGCTAATAAACATGATAAAAAATTCCATAGAGTCGATGCCGAATGGCGGAAATATTTTTGTGAGCATAAATGAAAAAAATGGGGAAGTTTTTTTGAGCATTTTGGATGAAGGGGATGGTATTCCGGAAAACTCCCTTCAAAAAGTAGGAGAACCATTTTTCACTACAAAAACATCAGGAACGGGTTTGGGTCTTTCCGTTTGTTTTAGAATCATCGAAAAGCATGGAGGAAAAGTATTCATCACAAGTGAACTGAAAAAAGGTACGAAAATCGTTTGTATATTTCCAACCGTGCAACAAAAGCAATATAGTGAGAACGAAAAGGTCAAGATACGGGATCTTGAATGACAAGAAAACAAAAGATTTAATTATTGAAAAAATCAGAATCTTGTGTATATACTTTAAAAGTAATAACATACTAACCGGTTAGTAAGTTTAAAAGGAGGAATTCAATTTGCACTTTGAACATACTGAAAAGGTGAAAAATCTGGAAAAGAAGTTAACGGAATTCATGGAGAAGCACGTTTACCAAAATGAATCGACATACAAAAAGCAGCTCGAAGCACAGGAAAGTCGCTGGAGTGAAATTCCCCCGGTTTTATCTGAATTGACGGCAAAAGCAAAAGAAGAAGGATTATGGAATTTATTTTTACCTGATAGCGGTTATGGCGCGGGTTTAACAAATCTAGAATATGCCCCGCTTTGCGAGATCATGGGTAGGTCGACTATAGGACCTGAAATCTTCAACTGTAATGCGCCGGACACTGGTAATATGGAAGTGTTGGTGAGATATGGCTCGGATGAACATAAAGAACGCTGGCTGAAGCCTTTGCTTGCTGGGGAAATCCGTTCATGCTTCTCGATGACGGAACCGGAAGTGGCGTCTTCCGATGCGACCAATATCGAATGCAGGATTGAAAGGACGGGTAATGAGTATGTCATCAACGGCCGAAAATGGTGGTCTTCAGGAGCAGGCGATCCCCGATGCAAGATTGCCATCGTCATGGGTAAGACAGATCCTGAGGCGGCCAAGCATGAACAACAGTCAATGATTCTTGTCCCGCTCGATACACCTGGTGTCAAAATCGAAAGAATGCTCCCTGTGTTTGGTTATGATCATGCCCCGCATGGCCATGCCGAAATCACGTTTGAAAATGTAAGGGTCCCGGCAACGAATATTCTATGGGGTGAAGGAAAAGGATTTGCGATTGCCCAAGGAAGGCTCGGACCGGGAAGGATACATCATTGCATGAGGCTGATCGGCGCTGCTGAAAGAGCACTTGAAGAATTATGTAAGCGCATTCAAGAACGTGTCGCTTTTGGTAAAACATTGGCGAGACAAGGTGTAATCATGGAGTGGGTTGCTGATTCACGGATTGAAATCGAACAAGCAAGACTTCTGACCTTAAAAGCTGCCTATATGATGGATACCGTCGGGAACAAGGAAGCGAAGGCGGAGATCGCGATGATAAAAGTGGTGGCGCCAAATATGGCATTGAATGTGCTGGACAGGGCCATCCAAGGCTTTGGAGCTGCCGGGATTTCCGATGATTTCCCTTTTGCTGCTCATTGGGCCAATGCACGGACTTTAAGGCTTGCTGATGGTCCCGATGAAGTTCACCGCTCACAAGTTGCTAAAATGGAACTTCGAAAATACCAACAAAAGCATGAGGTGAAAATATGAAAGTTACCGACTTATTCGATCTAACTGGAAAGACGGCGATCATAACCGGTGGAGGGAGAGGGTTGGGAGCACAAATAGCGACCGGCTTTGCCGAAGCTGGGGCAAATGTCGTACTTTGTTCAAGGAAGAAGGAAGCATGTGACGAAGTTGCCTCGCAAATCGAAAAGCTTGGAGTCAAGGCGCTTTCCTTCAAGTGTGATATCACCAATCCGTCAGATGTCCAGGAAGTCGTTAACGAAACTTACCGTGAATTTGGTGCCATCGACATATTAGTGAACAATAGCGGGGCATCCTGGGGGGCACCAGCCGTCGACATGCCCCTTGAAGCGTGGCAGAAGGTGATGAATGTCAATGTAACCGGAACCTTTATCATGAGCCAGACAACAGGCAGGGTCATGATTGAGCAGGGACATGGGAAAATCATAAACATCGCTTCCGTTGCCGGATTAGGGGGTACCGACCCGAGGGTGCTCGATACGGTCGGATATAATACGAGTAAAGGGGCGGTCATTACTTTAACGAAGGATTTAGCCGTTAAATGGGGTCAGCATAATATCAATGTTAATGCAATCGCACCCGGTTTCTTCCCGACAAAAATGACGAAAGGGGTTCTTGAGCAAGGAAAGAATCCTATCTTGGATTCCACGCCGCTAAAAAGGTTAGGGAGTGATGATGATTTGAAAGGGGCAGCGGTTTTCCTGGCCTCAAAGGCATCTGATTTTGTGACTGGTAATATTTTGATCGTCGATGGGGGTTCACATGCAAAGTAATGAAAGGTAAGTAAATATGGCTGGAGGGTATGAAATGATGAATGAAAAAAAATGGCTTTCCGTTTATCCTGATTCAATTTCAAAGGAAATAAAAGTCCCTGAGTTCCCGATGCAAAGAATCCTTCAAAATGCATGTGAGTCCCATCCAAACAATACAGCTATTACTTTTTATGACCGAAAGATATCTTATCAGGAACTTTTTCATGCGTCGCGAGCCTTTGCTTCAGCCTTGCAAAAAAAAGGTGTTCAAAAAGGTGATCGTGTCGCCATCATGCTGCCTAACTGTCCGCAGTACGTCATAGCTTATTATGGATCATTGACAACAGGAGCCATTATCACCCAAATCAACCCAATGCTGGTTGAAAGGGAGCTGCAGCATATTTTACAGGACTCCGGTGCAGAAACGATCGTTGTATTGGATGGATTATACCCGAAAGTGAAAAGTGTGCAGCAACATTCAAATTTGAAAAATATTATCGTCGTAAGCCTGCAGACTTCGGATGCAGATTTTCAGCCTGATGCGTCTTTTGATCAATTCATGAAGACAGGAGACGGAAAAATCAATCCCGTATCAATCGATCCGGAAAATGATATAGCCGTTCTTCAGTATACAGGAGGAACGACTGGCCGTTCAAAAGGGGCGATGCTGACACACAGCAATATTCTGGCCAATGTCGTTCAAATGTATGAATTCTTCAAGCATGAATTAAAAATAGGTACTGAAAGAACGCTGTCGGTCATCCCGCTTTTTCATGTTTTTGGAATGTCGTCCGCAATGAATTTATCCGTGTATATCGCGGGTGACTCCATCATGCTGCCACGATTTGAAATAGAAGAAGTGCTGGAAACGATTAAGCGTGAACAGCCGACCACTTTTCCTGGTGTACCGACCATGTATGTAGCGTTGACGAATCATCCGAAGGCAGAAGAATATGGAATGGGCTCCATTCAGGTCTGTAACAGCGGAAGTGCACCGATGCCCGTGGAACTGCTGCGTGAGTTCGAACGAAAATCAGGTGCGAAGATATTGGAAGGCTACGGTCTTACGGAAGCTTCGCCAACAACGCATTGTAATCCGGCATTTGCAAAAAGGAAACCTGGGAGCGTCGGGATTGGTGTCCCTTCGACTGAATATAAAGTGATGGACCTGGGAGACGGAACAAAAGAAGTGGGATCTGGCGAATTGGGGGAATTGGTCGTCAAAGGGCCTCAAGTGATGAAAGGTTACTGGAATATGCCAGAGGAAACGGCGGTTACCCTAAGGGATGGTTGGCTTTATACGGGTGATATCGCCAAAGTTGATGAAGATGGATACCTCTATATTGTCGACAGGAAAAAAGATTTGATCATCGCAAGCGGTTATAATATATATCCGCGAGATGTCGAGGAAGTTCTCTATGAACATCCAGCTGTCCAGGAAGCCGTTGTCATCGGAGTTCCAGATGCTTACCGAGGGGAGTCGGTAAAAGCGGTGCTTGTACTTAAAAATAATAAAACGGCCAATGAACGGGAAATCATCGATTACTGCCGTGCAAACCTATCGGCTTATAAAGTTCCGCATTTCGTTGAATTTCGTGAAGAGTTACCGAAAACAAATGTCGGAAAGATTTTAAGGCGGGCTTTAAGAGAAGAACTTTCCAGGAAATAAAAGGGCTTTGATAGCACGAAAGCGTATGATATCAATTCAGCTGAAATTTTAACAGATTGCGAGGATGCATACATGAAAGAAAAAATGACAGAACATAGCATACGCTTATTTGAAAAGAAGGGCTTTAGTGAAACGTCGATTTCTGATATCGTCGAATCGGTCGGGGTGACGAAGGGAACGTTTTATTATTACTTTACGAGCAAAGAGCAGTTGCTAATGGATATTCATCTAGCTTATATCGACGAGTTGCTTAGTGATCAGGAAAGAATCATGTTGGAACCTGGGAAAAGCTGCAAGGATAAACTTTTCGATATGGTCTTGATGCTTTTAAAGAGCATTAAAACCAAAAAATCCAGCGCAACGGTCTTTTTCCGTGAAATGAAGAATCTAAGTGACGATAAGCTTGCACAAATCCTTCCTAAGCGGGATGAGTTCCGTATTAAAATCGAGCAAGTTCTGATTAGTGGCATCGAGAGCGGAGAACTGCGTTCCAATCTCGATGCATCGATCATCTCTTTTGCTATTTTGGGTGTGGCCAATTGGAGCTATCATTGGTTCGACCCAGAAGGTGAAAAAACCGAACAGGAAGTTGCAGCCATTTTTATGGGGATGATTCTGCAGGGAATTGAAGCGTGACCAGGTTACATACTAACCGGTTAGTCGAAGGGAGATAGAAGGCATGGCCAACAAGCAAATTCAATCAATTACCGTTATTGGGGCTGGGCAGATGGGGCATCAAATTGCGATGCTTGCTGCACTAGGAGGTTACGAAACGATTCTTCAGGATGTTCATGAAAACGCGTTGAATGCAGCCAAAGAAAAATTGGACGTCATTTTGACTAAATGGGTTCAAAAAGGGAAATTGTCTGAAGATCGTAAATTGGCTGCTTTTAGCCGTCTTCAATATACCACCGATCTTGAGAAAGCGGCCAGTGGGGCTGATTTGATCATTGAAGCGGTAGTTGAAAAACTTGATGTGAAGCAGGAGGTTTTCGCCAAACTTGAAGAACTGGCCCCAGCAGAAACCATCTTTGCCACGAATAGTTCAACGATTGTCAATAGCCTGATTGCGAGTGTAACGAATCGTCCGGATAAGTTCATTAATATGCATTTCTTTTTCCCGCCACTAGTAATGGATTGTGTTGAGGTTGTAATGAGTGACCAAACATCCGAGGAAACAGCGAAGCTTGCAATGGAAGTCACAGAGAATATGAATAGGACAGGAGTTTTGTTGAGGAAAGAGATATCGGGATTCGTAGCCAACCGAATTTTGGGAGCGTTGCAGCGTGAGGCCTTATATTTGTATGAAGAAGGAATTGTTGACTATAAGGATATCGATTTGATTTGCAGGAAAGCTTTAGGCCATCCCATTGGTCCTTTTGAACTGATGGATCTATCAGGTATTGATGTAGGATATTTTGTCATGCAGCAGCGTTTCAATGAAACTGGAAATCAAGAAGACAAGCCAAATGCTTGTATAGAAGAAAAGGTGAATAAAGGACATTTAGGCAGGAAAACAGGAAAAGGCTGGTATGATTATCCAAACCAAGGAGTGAAGAATTGATGACAAAATTAATTAAAGTGGTTAAGGAAAATAAGCTTGCGGTCATCACCATCGATAATCCTCCATTAAATGTAATCAGTAAACAAGTCTTCAGAGAATTGGGAGAATCATTCGATGAACTATCAAAAGATACTGAAACTGTTGCGGTACTCATAACCGGTGCAGGCAATATCGCATTTGCGGCAGGGGCTGATATAAAAGAATTCCCTAGCATGATGGGGAACCCGAATATGAAAGAAATGGTTAAGGAAAGTCATGCCGTCCTAACTAAAATCGAACAGTTTCCTAAACCTACGATGGCTGTATTAAACGGCCTGACCTTGGGCGGCGGATGCGAACTGGCACTGGCCTGTGATTTGCGAGTAGCTGAAACACAAGTTCAAATCGGACTGCCGGAAGTGAAATTAGGCTTATTCCCTGGAGCTGGCGGTACACAGCGTTTGTCAAGACTTGTAGGAAATGCAAAGGCAAAAGAGATTATATTTACCGGTGATCCGCTTGGTGCCGCGGAAGCGGAAAAGATCGGGCTTGTCAATAAAGTCGTTGAGCAAGGCAGCGGCTTATCGGAAGCGAAAATCTTGGCCTCACGAATGACAAGGCACTCACTTCAGGCACTTTCGAGAATCAAGAAGGCGATTAATGAAGGAAGTGAGGCAACGCTTGAACAAGGTCTAGAGATTGAAACGAATCTTTTTGAAGAAATCTTCCAAACTGAAGATGTTAAAGAAGGGGTTTCCGCTTTCTTGGATAAACGTAAACCTGCTTTCGTACATCGTTAATCAAGGAGGGGTCTTATGCATGAATTGGAAGTCAACGTCCGTTTTTCCGAAACGGATGCTTTGGGCCACATCAATAACACAAGCTATTTCGTATACCTCGAAGAAGCACGCATGAAATTTTTTGAAGCTTTAGGCCTGGCGACAAATGTAGAATCTTGGAATTTTTTGTTAGCCTCCACTAAATGCGACTTTATTGCTCAGGGATATTTCAATCAACTCTTGACCATTCGTACATCTTTGACAAAGGTAGGTACGAAAAGCTGTGATATGGTCCATGATATCCTCTGTTCACAAACTGGGGAAGTGATTGCTAAAGGAAGTGCAGTTTTAGTCTGTTTTAATTTTTTGAAACAAAAAAGTGAACCTATTCCTGAATTTATTAAAGAAAAGCTCATTTCACATCTTGTTCATAATTAGAATGACAAAGTCTAAAGGAGTGGAAGAACATGGTTGACGATACGATTCCTGTTCGGCCCGGTGAGGAATTGAATATTGGTGCATTAGAAGGTTTCCTAAGAAAAAATGTATTGGACCTTCCAAATGAACCGTTGGAATTACAACAATTTTCTATGGGCTATTCCAATTTGACCTATCAGCTGAAAGTTGGTGAGTGGGAGGCTGTTCTCAGAAGGCCGCCGCTTGGCCCTGTTGCTCCAAAGGCACATGATATGAAGCGTGAACATCATATCCTTTCCTCAATCAACCCATATTTCCAAGCAGCTCCCGAGCCTATTCTGTTCTCGGATGATGAATCGGTTGCGGGGGCCCCTTTTTTCCTAATGGAAAGGAAACATGGAATTGTAATAGATACTGAATTTCCGAAGGGAATCGAGCCTACTGTTGAAAAGTGCCGACAGCTTTCATATGTGATGGTGAATCGGCTTGCTGATCTTCACTCGATTCCCTATGAGAAAACGGGTTTGGTCGAAATATCCAAACCTGAAGGGTTCATTGAAAGACAAGTACACGGATGGATTTCCCGCTATGAGAGAGCAAAGACTGATGAAATAAAGGAAATACGTCCGCTTATTAATTATTTTCAACAGAATATCCCGAAGTATAGCCAGACTTCAATAATCCATTATGACTATAAGATCAATAATGCCATGTTCAATCAGGACCTTACAGAGATGGTTGGTTTATTTGATTGGGAAATGTCCACCGTTGGTGATCCGCTAGCCGATCTAGGAGTGGCATTAAGCTACTGGACTGAAAGCGGTGACCCGGAACTTATCAAAATCGGTGTGGGTCAAGCGTCCGTCACGACTTTAACTGGTTTCCTGACTCGAAGGGAGTTTATCGAGACGTATGCAGCAAGAAGTGGCAGGGATGTTACCAACGTCGATTTTTATTTAACCTTTGGTTATTTTAAGTTAGCTGTCATCCTTCAGCAAATCTATTATCGATATAAAAAAGGCCAGACTGATGATCCCCGTTTTTCCAATCTTGGAAAAACGGTGAAAAGCTTACTCACTCATGCTGCAAATGTAGCTGCGAAGGAAGTTTAATAAAATGGAATATATTCAAAACATTCATTTACTACTAAAAAAAGAAGAGATAGATGTGGAAAAGCTTCAAGAAGGGGAGAAAGTTGCGGTCATCCTGGATGTGTTATTAGCGACTACCACGATTATTTCAGCACTTCATGATGGAGCACGCCAGGTGATACCTGTCATGGATCCACTGGATGCCTTGGTGAAAAGCCAGGAATTGGACCATGGCGATTTTGTAGTGGCAGGAGAACTAAAAGCAAAGCCGGTTGATGATTTAATGTATCCAAGTCCAACGCTATTGAGTAAGTTGGTACGCGGCAAAACTTTAATATTGTCCACTACTAATGGAACGGTCGCGTTGAGGAATTCAGCCGCTGCCAAAAGGGTTTATATTGCTTCTTTGTTGAATAATCCGTCTGTTGCGGAAAAAATAAAAAAGTATCATAAAACAGAAACGATCCTCATCGTTTGTTCGGGAAATTCAGGTGAATTCAGTCTGGAAGACTTTTACGGTGCAGGCCATTTAATAGATTGCCTGATTGCTGGATCACAAGGTACGTTCATACTCAACGATGCAGCAAAGGGTGCCAATGCGCTTTATCGCACGAATAGCGAAAATGCCTTTGATATCCTGAAATCATCGTATGTCGGACAGTTGTTTGACAAACATAGTTTGATCGCCGATTTGGAATTGGCGGCGCAAAAAGGTTCGTTGGATCTTGTCCCAGAGTTGGTGGGTGGAAGGATCGAAGCGGAATTGAAAAGGCAGGAATCGTAGTTCAAAAATAAAGATAAGGAGTGAAGGGGATGAGGTTTTCGCAGTCAATAGCGGTGGTGACAGGTGCAGGCTCTGGTATTGGGAAAGCTACGGCGATGCGCTTGTCGGACGAAGGGGCAAAAGTGCTGTTGGTAGGGCGGACGAAAGGAAAGCTGGAGGAAGCAGCTGCAGAAATCAATGCCAGGCACCCGATTCCGGTTGCTGATATTTTCCCTGCAGATGTTACCGTCGAGGAAGAGGTAATGGAGCTGGCCAAGTTTGTGAAGGAAAAATATCGTGACCTTCACATTTTAATCAATAACGCAGGTGGTTCAAAGTCCTCGAAGCTCCTGGATACATCTGCAGCTGATTGGGATATGATTCAACATGTCAATTTGAAAAGTGTCTTTCTAGTTTCCAAGTATTTGGGGAAATTGATGGAAGAAGGAGCTAGTGGCGGAAATGAAGGTTCCAGCAATCGGGCAATCGTGAATGTTGCTTCACTGTCAGGACATCAGGCAGGAGCGTTCATCCCGCATTACAGCTCTGCTAAAGCCGGAGTCATCAGTTTAACGAAATCTTTGGCACTGGAACTCGCTGCTGTCGGCATTCGGGTCAATTCCGTATCACCGGGATTCATTGAAACGCCATTGACGGAGGATGGACTGCAAAATGAAAAATTCGTAAAGTCCATTCAACGGAACACGGCACTGGAAAGAGTGGGGAAAGCGGAGGAAATAAGTAATGTCATTACCTTTGCTGCTTCCCCGGAGGCTTCCTATATGACTGGTACGGATTTATTGGTGGATGGCGGCTGGTTGATCAAATAGAAAAAGGGGATGGGTAAATGTTAAAAGAACACTTATTGAAAGAAGTAATCGATAATGTAATGATCCTGACTTTGAATCGCCCTGAAAGCTTGAATGCATTTAGTCCGGATATGATTGCAAGCTTAACGAAAGCGATTAAGGATGTTAAACAAACACCGCATATAAGGGCAGTCATCATCAAAGGTGCGGGAAGGTCATTCACTGCAGGAGGCGATGTGAAGTCAATGGGGCAGGCCTCTGCAGGTCAATTGTATGATCATGTTGGCAGAATGAATGAATGCATATTGGCTCTGGATGCTTCCGAGGTTCCTGTAATCGCTGCCGTCCATGGATTTGCTGCTGGTGCCGGATTCAATTTGGCACTCGCCTGTGATCTGATCGTGGCTTCCGATGATAGTCAATTTGCCATGAGTTTTTCACAGGTAGGCCTGATCTCTGATGGAGGGGGTTCGTATTTTTTACCTAAATTAGTAGGGCCCCACCTTGCAAAGCAGCTCTTCTTTTCGGCCGAGCCAATTTCTGGGGAACGCTTATATCAGCTAGGTGTCATTAATTATTTATATCCACTCAATCAACTTGAAGAGGAATCATTGAAACTTGCGGTAAAACTGGCAAATGGACCGACAAAAGCATATGGGATGATGAAAAAGCTCGTCAGCCATTCATTTACGGCTACACTTGATGAAATATTGGAACAGGAACGTATTACGCAAACCTTGATGGCTTCCACGGAAGATCATCTGGAGGGGGTAGCGGCATTCAAAGAAAAAAGAAAGCCGGAATTTACAGGAAATTAATAAGGGAGGGATAAAGATGAAAGCTATTCATTTTGAAGAATACGGCGGACCGGAAGTACTGAAATTGACTGAAATGGAAAGACCTGTGCCAACAGGGCATGAAGTTCTGATTGAAATCGATTGTGTAGGCGTCAATTATGCAGATACAGCCAGAAGGGAAGGGCAATATGTAGTTCCTACGCCGCTTCCGTTCATTCCCGGTGCGGAAGTGGCTGGCGTAGTGGTGGAAGTTGGTGGAAAGGTGACCAAAATCAAACCTGGTACAAGGGTCGTCAGCTTAATTGAATCTGGTGGATATTCAGAATATGCCCTTTCTGATGAATTCTCGGCCATTCCGCTTCCTGATGCCATTCAGTTCCATGAAGCTGTTGCCTTGCCCCTCCAAGGTCTGAGCGCCTATCATATTCTTAAGACAATGGGACGCATGCAACAGGGTGAAACGGTATTGGTCCATGCTGCTGCAGGGGGAGTGGGATCGATTGCCGTACAGTTAGCCAAAATCTTCGGGGCTGGAAAAGTGATTGCCACCGCCAGTACAGTGGAAAAGTTGGAACTGGCTAAAGAGATGGGGGCAGATGAACTCATTGATTACACGCAAGAAGGATGGGAAATGAAAGTCCGTGAGGTCACGGGAGGAAAGGGAGTAGACGTCGCGCTGGAAATGGCTGGAGGGGATATTTTCAATAAAACGTTGAAATGTTTGGCTCCCTTTGGACGTCTTGTTGTTTTTGGCAATGCAAGTCGTAAGCCTTATACGATGAACCCGCAGCAATTAATGAGGCGCAATCAATCCGTCGTGGGATTTTTCCTGCCACAGATCATGAAACACCCGGATTTGCTGTTGCCTAGCATTCAAGACCTTTTTGCATACGTTGCGTCTGGGGAGCTTAAGTTAACTATCGGGGGCATCTACCCAATTGAAAAGGCAGCAGCCGTTCATGAGGAAATGAACGCCCGGCAAACGAAAGGGAAGTTGATTTTGCAGGTTAAATGAGAATAAGGGGTGTATGATGCACCCCTTCTAGGATTTCACTTGTTCCTTTGACCCTAAAGAAAGCACGCCTCAATCCGTATCAGTGCTAACATCTTTATCTGGATGCATGAAAGGCGGCTGCGGCGCTATTTTAGACTCTAATAGTTGGCGGTTTTCAGTTGAATTCCAGCCTATATCATTGGTGGGGTGTACCCATTCGTCTCCAGCCATGATTTCTGGGTCTGTATCTTCGCTCCAGTTTTCGAGTGGTGAGTTTTCAGAGGCATATTTACTGTCGCCAATGACGACTCCATAATCATTGACGAATGGAGCCTGTGGTTTTATGCCGGTCCCTTTAAAGCTTGGTGCGTTAATTTGGTGTGGCTGTGTATCGTTGACAATTGGTGAATCCAATTTCTTTTTCATGTAGTGTCTCCCTTTTCGTTTTACGGTTATTTTTCTCGTCTGTCCCTATATTATCCCTGAATAATTTCCGACATTTTTACCCCATTCTAAAAGGTAAACTATATTAAAAAGGGTGGATGAAAATGAAACGGAAAGCCAATGTGGATGGAGCTGTAAAAGCAAGTAAAACGCCAAAAAGAAATCAAGCTGAAAATGAATTTTCCAATGAGTTCGCAATGGAGGAAAATGCAATGAAAGGTGCCAACCGCAATTCAAAGCAAGGCAGAAAAGGAAGAAGTAATGGATAAAGAAAAACGGAACAGCGGGGAAAAGATGGGTGAACATGTACGAACTGAATTTGGAATCGAATTCAGCGGCGATATGAACGCAACTAAAATTTATGAAATTTTGGCAAAAGAAAATAAAAAACGTGAAAGTGATAAGTAAAAAAGGACGGACCCAGCCTTGGGTCCGTCCTTATTATTAAAGCATGATGCTGCCGGATTTTGAAAGAGGGAAAATCGTTGATCCCTTACCACTCGGATCAAAATAGGCAAGCATGAATGAAGGTTTATCGACGATTGTTCCCTCGGCTAAATACGTTTCCAAATCAAAGGGAAGTGCCTCGAGCAACGTGTGTTTGTGTATTTCTTTTTCATTCAGGGCCAAAGCTGTGAAAGAGGAACCAAGCTGTTCAGGCTTATTGAGAATATATTCATATATCTCTTTCCGACCACTTTTATCTAATGAAGCTTCCCACCAAGGTTTACGTGGTTTGTATTTTTGATTCATGAAATAATCCAATTTCATGAGTCCGATAATGTTTTTCAGTTCGGCAGATTCCCGGGAAGCCAAAAACTGCTGTAAACGTCTGAACAAGTCTTCAAGCTGATGGCCGATTCGTGACCACCCTTGTTCATCCCAATAGGTACCGAAATCTTGAAAGAAGTCGAACGGTGATTGAAATACCGTATTGACAAGATATTCCGTAGTATGATCCATTCTATGATCGTTCCAGTATTTTTCAAGTACATCTTCAACTTGTTTAATGCGGACAATGTCATCGAAGGATAAAACATTATTCCCCAATATTTCATAAGGAGCATGTTCGCTGTATATATATTGGTGTTCATCGGCTCGTATCCGTAAGCCGGTTCCACGAAGCATCTTTAAGAAACCAAGCTGCATCTCTTCGGGTCTAAGCTCGAAAACATCATTGAAGGTCTTTCGGAAAGAATGATAATCTTCTTCCGGTAAACCGGCAATAAGGTCTAAATGCTGATCAATTTTCTGACCATCTTTTACCATGGTTACGGTCCTGGTCAGTTTTTCGAAATTCTGTCTTCTCATTACTAGATCATTCGTATGATCATTCGTCGATTGTACCCCTATTTCAAAGCGGAACAGTCCTGCAGGGGCATTGTCGTTCAAGAACTGGATAACTTCCGGACGCATGATGTCCGCCGTGATCTCGAACTGGAAAACCACACCGGGAAGATGCTCATCGATTAAGAATTGAAACATCTCCATGGCATAGCTTCGGCTGATATTGAAGGTTCGGTCAACGAACTTAATGGTCTTTGCACCATTAGCCATAAGGTACCTGATATCTTCTTTAATCTTTTCACGATCAAAATACCTGACACCCACTTCAATCGATGAAAGGCAAAATTGGCAGCTGAACGGGCAACCTCGGCTAGTTTCGATATAGGTGACACGTTTAGATAGGTCGCCGCGGTCTTCCTCCAAACGATATGGAGAAGGGAGGGATTTTAAATCAACCTTGCCGTTCTGAGGCTGGATGATTTTTTTTCCATCCTGTCGGTACGCAATGCCGCCGATCTTCTTATAGTCATTCGAACCTTCAATTTCRGATAAAAGGGCCTTGAAGGTGACTTCACCTTCACCGATTACGATGAAATCAGCCCCGGGAATCTGATCAAGCCATTCCCCAACATCATAGGTGACTTCAGGTCCGCCGAGAATGATGACCAATTCCGGGTTGATTTTTTTAAGCATGGCTACGACTTTCGTTGTTTCCTCGATGTTCCAAATATAGCAGCTGAACCCTATGACATCAGGTTTTTTGGAATGAAGGTCACCAACGATGTTCATAATTGGATCTTTTATCGTATATTCTGCCAGCTGGACATCATAATCAGGCTGGGCGTAAGCTTTTAAATATCGGATGGATAGCGATGTATGGATATATTTTGCGTTAAGAGTACTGATTATTATATTCATGTTAAAGGGCGTAAAAGAAACGCCTGGCTCCTTTCGTGTACATGTCTTTTTAAGCCAACAAGCACTAACGAGTTATTTTACCATAGCGTGCTCCATTTGAAAAATGAGTTATGGTATTGAAGGGGAATCTTTTCTGCTTGAAAGTCGGATAAGAAATCGAATTTGAAAAAACGGATAAAGCAGGAAATGCTTCATCCGTTTTATTTAAAACGCTTGTTTAATATAGTCTTTCGTTTTAGTCATGAATCGTTTTGTTTTGGTCGCCTTCAATTCGATGATCGGCTGTGCCATGGAAGCGATCATTTCACTTGATAATAACACGGTAATCAAGAAAGAGAGTCCGGCGAGCATGATAAAACTCTCTGTATTGCTGAAGTATTCCTGTATGGTGCTTTCGCGGAAGAAACGAATGAAGAAACCATGCAGCAGATACACATAAAGGGTTTGTTTACCCCAATTCGTAAAGAAATATTGTCTGCGTGGGATGAACGAAAGGAAGCTGAACACTGAAATGATGCTCAATCCATAAAATCCCAGGCGTTTAAACATGGACACGATTGTCGCATCTTCAAGTTCGGCATATGGTTTCGAACCGAGCAGCCATTTATAATTAATATCGGTATTTAAATAAAAACCGATAAAAATCACTAACATGACAATAAGTGATGCCAAACGAACTTTGGGAGTGAATAGTTTTTTTAAATGTTCCTTGCTTAAATGGTACCCAATCAAAAACATCGGGAAAAAAACGAATGTCCTGGAGAGACTAAGGTAATTGGAAATATTGTCTATATAACCAATCAATAATGCGATTATTAAAGATAAACCTATGCCTACTGATGGCTTTAGCTTTGAGAAACCAAGCAGCATGATGTTCCAACAGAATAAACTGATCAAGAACCATAGCGACCATTGGGGGTCAAGCAGGTCTACAGTGATGGCGGAACGTTCATATAAGAAATAATAGTAAACGGTATATATCAATTGGAAAATGATGTAGGGTAAAATCAGCTTTTTAGTAATTTTACCTAAATACCCTTTTTGATAAAAACCTTTCGCAAAGAATCCTGAAACAAGGATAAAGGCAGGCATGTGAAAGGAATAAATGGTTTTATATAAAGCATATATCGTTTCACTGTCATGTATATACGTATTCAGCAAATGACCAAAGACGACAAATGCCATGAGAATGAACTTGGCGTTATCGAAGAAAAAATCACGTTGTTTCATTTATTGCCTCCATTTAATAAATTTTAAGGTAGCTAGAAAGCATTGTTATTTCTTATTCCCTAAATACCTTGTACTAAATCATTATTTATTAAATTTATTATAAAAACCTTAAATTAAGCTTAACGCTAAGTTTTACAGCATTCAATATACTATCATTTGATATATAGGTTAATTTTGGATAAAGGTGTTTGTGCTGATTTTCGAAAAATACCGAGGAAAATCAAGATGGATGTCGAATATGGTTGGGTAGGTATGGGTTTCGATGAGGGGGGTTAATATGAATATCGGTTATGAGAATGAAACGGAATATAAACAGGAAATTTTAAAATTGAATAAACAGATCGAAGGGTTTCTGAATATGTTCGATTCAATGTCAGAGCCTTATATCAGGATTGATGAGGAACTGCGTCTCACTTATGCCAATGATGCCGCTTGTGCCCTTCTGGAAACACCTAAAGATCAACTGGAGTCCATGAGGATAACTGATTTTCTCGATGTCATCCCTTTAAATAACCAGGAAGTGTCAAGCACCCTAAAAACCTCGAATGAAAGTGAAAGGCAAATTATCCAGCTACATACCGGAGCCCTTAAGCAAATAGAGTTTATACGAATGGGATCACTTTCCGAAGGACAGCAGTTCTATCGTTTGGGGGATGTGACATTGGATGTTTCTTCGTCAAGGGAAACAGGGATGTCAAGACAGATGTTTTTGGACATTTTCGATACAGCCATAGAAAGCATCGTTCTATTCGACAGTTCAGGAATAATAATGGAAGTGAACCATGCCTTTATCCATGCCTTGGGCATTCCGAAAAAAGAGATTGTCGGTAAGAATATGAGGGACCTCATCTCCCCAGATTATCGGGGATATTGGGATGAGAGCATACAAAGAGCCTTTGATGAGTCGAACTATAAAGGGGAGGTAGAGATAAAGGTCGGGGATGAACTGCATCATTTTACTTTTTCGATAAGTTCAACGGTAGGAAATGAACTATATATGTCTGTGCTTGGAAGAATTACAGAATCAAATATAATAGAAAAAAAGTTAGAGACGAGCGAACGGATTTTTGCGGAATTATTCGACCAGTCCATGGATGCAATCATATTCTGGAATGATGACGGGATCATTTTTCGGGTCAATCATTCAGCATGTAAAATATTCGAATCCAGCAGGGAGGATTTGATTGGCAGTTATATCTGGAAATACGTTTACAGCAACAATCACCATTTTAGTCAGATGATGGAAACTTTTGAAAGAGACACCCAGGTGCGGGGTGAGCTGATTTATAAAATGCCTAATAACCAAATTAAATTGCTAGAATTGACTGCAAAAAAACATGAAGGTGACGGATATAACGTAACGATCTTTCGAAATGTCAGTGAGCGCTGGCTGATTGAGAAGGAATTAAGGGATAGTGAGAAGAAGTTCAGGAAGATTTTTGAGGGAACATTAGACGGCCTGATTTTATGGAATCATGAAGGGTTCACGGATATTAATGAAGCGGGTCAGAAAATATTGGAAATTTCGAAGCGCAAACTGCTTTCTTTATCTGTTAAGGGGTTCATCGAAAAAATTCCTGAAAATGCTCCAGAATTGAACTCTCACATTGAAAATGTTTATAAGCATGAGGTATACTCCTCCATCATTCCGATAACATTCGAAGATGGAAGAGTTAAGCATATTGAATTTTTGACGAGGAAAAATTTATATTCGAATCTGAATTTAAGCATTTTCCGTGATGTGAGTAAAAATCTCGAAATGCAGGAACAAATCCGTAAATCGGATACTTTGAATGTCGTTGGTGAATTGGCGGCAGGTATTGCTCACGAAATCAGGAATCCAATGACAGCTTTAAAAGGTTTTATCCAGTTGCTTGAGGATGGTGTTAAAGGGGAGTTTTCCACATATTTTCATGTGATTACATCCGAAATTAAGCGAATCGAAACCATTATCACGGAATTTTTGGTTCTGGCAAAGCCGCAGGCGCTAAAAGTTTTCAAACAGGACGTTCATACCATATTGAGAGAGACACTGGAATTACTGGCCGCTCAGGCACTGTTGGAAAATATTCAATTCGAGACAAACTTTGAAGAAGATGAATGTAAGGTTTTATGTGAAGCGAACCAGTTAAAGCAAGTGTTCATTAATATCATCAAAAATGCATTGGAAGTCATGCCGGATGGCGGATCTGTTCACATTAAAACAAGCCGATTTTCAGAGAAATACGTTTGCATTTCAATTACTGATAAAGGCATGGGGATTTCAACGGAAATGCTAAAAAAATTGGGTGAACCTTTTTATACGACGAAGGATAGGGGAACAGGACTGGGGCTCATGGTCAGCTATAAAATCATTGAAGAACACAATGGCTATATAGAAGTGGAAAGCGAAGTGGGAAAAGGGACGAGCTTTCATATTTATTTGCCATTCGAGTAATGTAGAAGGGGATGCTCTATACCTTTCTTAAGTTAACGGAAAGCATGGATACTTCATTAGGGATCCTTTATCGGATTCCTTTTTTGTTCCATCATAATTATCCTGGGATTTCAAATGAGGGTTGTAATAATGATAAACATTTTTGCTTCACTTAAGGGGCTGTCCTGCTTTTAAATCATTGAGAAATTATTTGCTCGAATTGAATATGCGAAAACTAATAATAGCATCCAAATAGGGGAATCTTTCAAAGCGATTTTCGGAACTGGCTTCATATGAAATTTTCCTGATCAATATATGATGCTTATGCTTAGGAATTTCCGTCATATCCTGTCTGCTGATGGACCAAGCCATATCGCAATTTAAGAAGTTTTGTCTTTTTTTGCGAATCTATTTACATATAAGGCATATTTTGTAATACTTCTTTATTATAATGTAACTTTAAAAGGGCAGGAGTAGTGAATGTAGTTATGAATTCTAGGTGTGCAACGGAAATTTGTTCTGAGATTCGAATGAAGCGTTGGGAAATGATGGAGTTGGCGAAAATGTATGGACTTGGCCATGAGTATACCCTTCGCCAAAGTGAGCAGCTTGACAAACTTATAAATGAGTATCTGATCCTTCAACATCATTCATCAGTGGAAGTGAGAAATAAGCGAGATGAAATGGTTGTTATTGTACAGCAGCCCTTTAATGAAGACATTTCCTTTTAGAAGGAACTGAATGCCCATGACTTTTTATATTAGCAGGCAAGAGACAATCAACTTTGTGTGATTTCTGGTGAAATGAATCATATCTGAAAACAAATAAAGAAAGACTTATATAAACAAGAATATATCTTTTGAATTTCCTTTGGATTTGGGGTATATATCGAGGGGAGGTCACCAGAAGGTGTCCTTCGTGCATCGGATTGGTTTAGAAGTCTTAATTTTTCTGAATGGAATACACTGATAAATAAAAAGTAAGAGCTGACTCACTTGATGGAGCCAGCCATGGAAGTACCGCAATTATAAAATTTCCAATAATATGACCATGAACAAAAGGCCGATAATGAAGGAATAGGTGGATGTGCGTTCATTACCATCCCCATGGCTTTCGGGAATCAGTTCCTTATAAACAATGAAAAGCATGGCCCCGGCGGCGAAAGCTAGGCCGTATGGAACCAGGAACCCAATGTAAGAGGTTAAATAATAACCCAGTAAGCCTGTAATTATTTCGATGGTGCCGGTTAAGGTTGCAATCAGGAATGCTGTGAGTTTACCGATTTTTTGATTAATTAAAAACAAGGCGACCAGTAAGCCTTCCGGAGCATTTTGCAGGCCGATGGCAAAAGCGATCAAGTTACCTGTATCAGCTGTATCAGAGGCGTAACTGACCCCGACAGAAAGCCCCTCAGGAATATTATGGAGTGTAATGGCAGTGATGATGAGCAAGGCCTTTTCATCGAACTGAATACCACTTTTCGTATGGCTGAGATCGATATGAGGAATGTTTTGCTCCATGACCGTTAATGTCATTACCCCGAGAAAAACCCCAATTACCAGCTGAATATACCCTCCGGTGGCCAGAGACTCCGGGATCAGGCTCAATAACGAAGCAGCCATCATGATTCCAGCGGTAAATGCCAGTAGCGTGTCTCTGAATCGATGTGTGATTGAACCTTGAATGAACAAGATCGGTAACGCACCAAACCCTGTAGACATAGCAGATAGGATGCTTCCTAATAAAACTCCACTCATAAATTTCTCCTTTGTAAGGTACTTATCGTTACTTCTTTGCGGATTTTTGGGTGAAACAATAATTCATTGTATTTAGACATAAAGAATATGTTCCTGGAAAAAACCATTTTGCATCAATCTTCTGCATACCATTTTTTCAATGTTAGATCAGACGGTAGCAATATGCTGATGATTCCCAGTAATGGCAGGAATCCGACTAGTTTAATCATGGATTCAATTCCAATTATATCTGCAATGGCTCCCAATGAAACGGATCCAATGGCACCCATTCCGAAGGCTAAACCTACGGTCAAGCCTGCCATCGTACCGACTTTTCCCGGGACCAATTCCTGTGCGTATATTACCGTGACGGAAAAACTGCTCATTATAATGAATCCCGCTATCAATAATAAGATAAAAGCGGCTGTAGGAGGTACGAATGGTAAAAGTGCGGTTATTGGCATGCTGGCAGCGAAAGAAAAGAAAATGATGTTTTTACGTCCGAATCTATCAGCAAGCGGGCCTCCGAAAAAAGTACCAACAGCACCAGCTGCCAAAAAGGCAAATAGGAAAAATTGTGCGGCTTTTATCGTGAATGAATACTGTTCGATCAAATAAAAACTATAAAAGTTCGTCATGCACGATACATACCAGGAACGGGCAAAGATTATGAATAAAATCAATACCAGGGCTTTGGCCACTTGATGGGACCGCTCTTTATTGATTATTTTTGCAGCAAGCTTTTTAGGCTGGAAGTGAACTAATTTTTGGGCATACCAATTGGCAATATACAGCAATAGGATAACGGCCATTAAGGCAACCAGGGCAAACCAGAGTGCGCCCTTTTGACCAAATGGAACAAGTACGATGGCTGTGATGAGTGGGGCAAGTGCCTGCCCGCTATTCCCGCCGACCTGATAAATGGATTGTGCCAGGCCTCTCTTTGGTCCGCCTGCCATGTAGGCAACCCTGGAGCCTTCCGGATGGAATATGGCCGACCCTAAGCCCATCAGGATGACTGCACCAAGGATAATGGTATAGTTTGGGGCAATTGCGAGAATGATGACCCCGATTAAAGTACTGGTCAACCCAATGGGCAATGCATATGGAAACGGTTTTTTATCCGTATAAAACCCAACTGCCGGTTGCAGGAGCGATGAGACGATATTCAGGCAGAATGCAATCATTCCAAGCTGTGTATATGAAAGCGACATTGATTTTTCGAGGATTGGGAACATGGCCGGTACGACGGCCTGAAGAGAATCATTCATTAAATGGCATATGCCTATGATGATCATGATTTTCAGAGTCATATCTTGTTTTTGCGTTTTTGTTTTAATGGCAGCGATACTTCCCATCTGTATATATCCTTCTTCCTTATTAAGATTTTTACCTATTCCATAAATAGATTCAATAAGCATGCACCGTATGCATGACACCTTTAAATAAATCGGGATCGTTACTAGCCTTCATGAAAAAAAGTATTGCTAAGTGTGGTCTTTTATAAGCGGCAAGCTGATTGTAACGGTTGTACCGACCAGAGGTTTACTTGAAAACTCGATGGTGCCTTTAAAAGATTCAATGATTCGTTTACACACAAATAGCCCTAATCCCGTTCCTTCTTTTTTCGATGTATAGAAGGGATCGAACACTTTCCCTATATCTTTTTCAGTCAGTCCTTGCCCGTTATCGATGATCATGATTTTAGCCCATTCATTTTCATGGTGAATTCGAATCCTTAACTTTTTCCCAACTTCCATGGCCTCGAAACCGTTTTTGGCAATGTTGAGAATGACTTGTTTGAGTTGGTCCTTTGTACAATGAACCAGGATTGGCTCCTTTATGATATTCCATTCCACTTCAATATTGAAGTGGCGTGCTTCTGATTCTATTATTGGTCTCAATTCAGCAATGATACTGCGAATATCATATAAGGATAAAGTTTGTACCATTGGCTTTCCTAAAATCAAAAATTCGCTGACGATGCTATTGATCCGTTCAATTTCCTTCATGATGACAGAGTAATAGAACTGATCTTGCTCCTCAGGGTGTTTTTCTACCAGTAACTGAACTAGCCCCTTTATGCCGGTAAGTGGGTTTTTTATTTCATGTGCAGTACTTGCAGCCAATGTACCGACAAAATCTATTTTTTGGCTTTCGTTTAGTAATTTTTGGTTTTTGGCATGCCTGCGAACGATCAGTTCCTCCATGATGATATAAATCATGTGAGTAATAAAGAAGGTGAAAAAGACAAGCATTAAAAAAACATTCATGTTATTTGTGTTAATCTTGTCGGGCACTTTGACGGACAGTTTCCAATCGACTTCGGTCAAAGGAACATCCACCCATGTTGAATGTCCATTGAATCCCTCGGCATTTATATCTAAAATTCGGGTTTTGTCCTTTGTTTCCAATATAAAGGTATGACCAGGGCTGAGCATTTTTAATATTTTTTCCATATGATCCAGCCTGATATGTGCCAATAAAAACCCTTGCACTTTTTTATCTTGATCCAGTATGGGAGCAAAAATGGAAAAATAATTAAAATGAGCGTTATAAAGCTCCTTTGTTCCTGCTACAACTGCTTTTTGAGTTTTTACTGCACGTTCTATATCATTTTGTTCGATTAAATGGTAATGATGGAAATTCTTATTCGTACCCGAAATGGAAACACCGTCGCGATTTAGCCAATATACTCCGGCATACCTGGAATCTGTATCTTTGATCCAGTTCATAAGAAGTTCGGTTTTTTTATCATCCATATAAAGCACGGAACTGCTAAGGCTAAGCAACTCAAGGTTTTCCTTCGTTTCCCTTATAACTTGATCTATGTATTCTTGATAAACCGTTCCCGCCCATTCAGCTTGTTCCTGTCTTTCTTTTTGAAGGGAACGTTCTAAATGCATCCAATAAATGATAGAGAGAAAAATTAATGGTAAAATAACAATAAGTAGGTATGTGGTGAATTTATGCCTCGTTTTCATGTTTGTCACTACTTTAGCTTTTTTTTCAAGTATATCAAAATGATTGATTAAACAATAGTGCATACTAACAGGGCAGATTGACAAAAAATCCTTAATGTCATATAATAACTTTTAATTCAAGATATTTTAATTAAAAATTTTTAAGGTTGTGAAGTTATGGAGAATAATAACATCCAACAGTCTTTGAAACTGTTCATTGTGATGTCTAGAGCTCATCGATCCATTAATGATGTGGTTAATAAACATATAGCTGAAGAGGGTTTGAATCCAACTGAGTTTGCAGTACTGGAATTGCTTTATCATAAAGGGGATCAGCCTCTTCAGCAAATAGGCGGAAAAATCCTGCTAGCCAGCGGCAGCATTACCTATGTCGTGGATAAACTTGAACAGAAGGAATATCTGCAGCGCATAGCATGTAAAGAGGATCGCCGTGTAACCTTTGCAAAGATAACCGATAAAGGAAAGGCCTTTATTGAAGGAGTATTTCCTGAGCATGAAAAAAGAATCGATGATATCATGAGTGTACTTACGCAAGATGAAAAGGCGACCGTGATCGAATTGCTTAAAAAGATTGGGTATTCCGCTCAAAATTAGCTAAAGAACCAGCACCTGGATTTGACTACAGGTGCTGTTTTTTTTTGTCTGATAAAACATGAATTTGTTTTAGCGACATAAAAAGGTTTTTAATAAGCAATGGCGAATTAAATTACATTACGACAACCGTGATAATGGTGAATGTTACTTGGAAACGAATTCGATTGGATAACGTCACACTGGTTATACAGAAAAAATGTTTTATATTCGAAAGGGAGTTTACATATGAAATTTAATGAGTATGAATATAAGCGGCCTGAAATGGATGAAATTAAAACCCGGTTCATGAAAGCTTTGGAAAAGTTTACGGATGCTGCAAATGCCGATGCACAAATAAAAGCCATGGAAGAAATAAACGGAATACGAAATTATGTAGGTACGATGTTTAATTTAGTCTATATCCGGCATTCCATAGATACCAATGATGTTTTTTATAAAGCGGAGAATGATTACTTAGATGACTTCTCCCCTGAAATGGAAGAATTGACCTCGAAATTTTACAATGATCTCGTTCGCTCGAAATTCCGTAAGGAGCTTGAGGAGAAATGGGGAACTCAACTATTTGACCTGGCAGAGGCCCAACTCAAAACCTTTTCGCCCGAAATCATACCACAGCTGCAAAAAGAAAATAAATTATCAAGTGAGTATTCACAATTAATTGCCTCTGCAAAAATTCGCTTCGATGGAAAAGAATTAACGCTTGCGCAGCTTCAGCCTTTTATGGAGTCCTCGGACCGTGAGTTAAGGAAAAATGCAAGTGAGGCATATTACGGTTTCTTTGAAGAAAAGCAGGAGGAATTGGATCGTATATTCGATGAACTTGTCAAGGTGAGGAATGGGATTTCGACAGCGCTGGGTTATGGGAATTTCGTGGAACTTGGGTATTATCGAATGACAAGGACTGATTATGATGCTGATATGGTTGCTGCATTCCGCAAGCAGGTGAAAGAGGAAGTGGTACCGCTTGTCACCCGGCTGAAGGAACGGCAGCGGGAACGTCTTGGATTGGAGAAGCTGAACTATTATGATGAGAATTTTCATTTTAGAACGGGTAATGCCGTTCCAAAAGGCGATGCTGAGTGGATCATCGGAAATGGGAAAAGGATGTACCAGGAACTATCGCCTGAAACGAATCAGTTTTTCAACTATATGATTGATAATGACCTGATGGACCTTGTAGCGAAAAAAGGAAAAGAAAGCGGTGGCTACTGTACTTTTATAGAAGACTATAAAGCTCCATTCATCTTTTCTAATTTCAATGGTACTTCCGGGGATATTGATGTTTTGACACATGAGGCAGGTCATGCATTCCAAGTGTATCGCAGCCGTGATCTTGATATTCCTGAATATTATTGGCCTACATATGAAGCATGTGAAATCCATTCGATGAGCATGGAATTTCTAACTTGGCCATGGATGGAGCTATTTTTCAAGGGAGATACGGAAAAATATAAGTTTTCCCATTTAAGCGGTGCCCTCATATTCCTCCCGTATGGGGTAGCTGTTGATGAATTTCAGCATTTTGTCTATGAAAATCCTAATGCCTCCCCCGTTGAAAGAAAGCAGGCTTGGCGTAAGATCGAGATGGAATATTTGCCGCATCGCGATTATGAAGGAAATGAATTCTTGGAGCATGGCGGGTATTGGCAACGGCAAAGCCACATTTATCAATCACCCTTTTATTATATCGACTATACATTGGCCCAGATTTGTGCTTTCCAATTCTGGAAAAGGTCGACTGAAAAAGATGAAACGGCTTGGGAGGATTATTTGAATCTGTGCCAACTTGGAGGCAGCAAGTCCTTCCTTGATCTCGTTGAATCTGCGAATCTGAAATCACCGTTTGTTGACGGTACTGTACAGTCCGTTGTGAAGGTGATAGACGAATGGCTCTCCACTGTTGATGATAAGGCATTATGAAATGGTCTAACTCTGAACCATGATTATAAAAGAAGACTTGGTTATCCTTCATGAACACTTTTTTATATAGAATGAAACCTTATTGGACTGAAGAAATTTGCCACACTCCTGCCGAGGTGCTTGCAATGATGCGGCATGAAAGACAGTCGGCGGAAAGGGAGTGAATTTCTGGAATCAACTGGTACGTTTATTATTTAGTATACAGTCTGAACGCTTGGAGATTATTCCAAGCGTTTTTTTAAATATTCCTGCATTCGGAATGATGCTTCAAAGTGAAATGCATAGGGGGTTTCAGACTGCACTGTGAGAGAATGAAACCGAGGAAAAAAACAGCCGACGAAAGGAATATCGCCCGGCTTGTCTTAAATATCTCTTCCTTACATATAAATGTAGGGAGGAGGGGAGAGTATGCTGTCAAGATGGTCAGGGAGTTTTCAGATTGCAGCGGTTTATGTAGGCACAGTCGTCGGTGCAGGGTTTGCAACTGGAAAAGAGGTTGTCGAGTTTTTTACCCGTTATGGTTTTTATGGCTTTATCGGGATTTTAATAGCAGGTTATATTTTCATATTCACCGGGACGAAAATCATGCTCATTTCCGCAAGGATCAGAGCATCTTCGTATGAGGAGTTCAATCAATTTCTTTTTGGGAGGAAAATAGCGGGAATCATCAACTTCTTTTTCCTTATCATGCTGTTAGGGGTGACGGCTGTCATGATTTCGGGTTCTGGAGCCGTTTTTGAAGAACAACTTGGCGTGCCTAAAAGTATAGGAAGTTGGTCTACGATCATCCTGGCATCCTTGGTGCTGATGATGGGCATGCGCGGTGTTTTCACTGTGAACTCGTTTGTTGTACCAATCATGATCTGCTTTAGCGTGATTCTTTTTTTCTCGACTTTAGGTAATGGGGATTTCTTTAAGACCCTTACAAAAGTTCCGGATGAAGTGATCACCGTGAAAATGATTTTGTCCCCCTTTGCCTACACAGCCTTTAATCTTGCTTTGGCACAGGCTGTGCTGGTTCCGGTTGCGTATGAAGTTCGAGATGAGAAGGTCATTAAGCATGGAGCAATTCTTGGAGGGATATTCCTGACCATCATTTTATTGACGGGGCATTTTTCACTTATGACACTTCCTGACGTGAATCGTTATGAAATTCCTTCAGCAGTTATTATGAGAACTGCGGCCGGTCAGTTGTATTGGATGTTCATTTTGGTGATATACGGAGAGATATTCACATCGGTCATCGGAAACATATATGGCTTACAGAGGCAAATCAGCAGTTATATTAAATTGCCAAGCATGCTGATCATAGCGGTGATCTTTTTAGTAGCTTTAGTCATTAGTGAATTCGGATATGGAAGGTTACTAGGATATATTTATCCGGTTTTTGGATACATAAGCCTCCTTTTTTTAGTGCTGGTCTGGAAGAGCAAGGCAGGCAAGGAGTAATGGAGAACGGGGGGCCTGGCCCTAGCCCTCCGTACCATGAGGAAATCAATGGTCACCCTTTCATCAGCGTCTTAGCCATCTCTAGAAAAGCATCCCGGTAATCTTTATCTTTTTTCGTGAACATCGTTAAGCGGACGGGGGCTTTTTCATCCTTGAGCAAAATGGAAGTGATGACATCATCCCCACTTTCCACTTCAAATCCTGTGCCGCTCTCGATATCGAGTGAAGGATCCCTAATCGTTTCTGAAATGCTTTTCAGCTGGTCTTGAACATTTTCTTCCACCTCATCCCAACTGACATCGGCCTTCAACAATTCGATTCTCATATAAATGGAGTCATCTTCAATCAGGAACACAATATCTTTTCCAGGTTCTTCGGCACTTAACCTGAATTGTTGCAAAACATAGAGGCTGAACGGTTGATTATCGCTTTTTTTTAGGAATGCTGTTTTTTCTTTTGCTTCCCCGTTCATTGTATACTGCAGGTTTTGCTCCATCAGTCTTATTTTATTACGATTGCCTCTTTGAGAAGTGTTGCCTCCGTTCTCCTCTTCTATTGAATCTTCCTGTGGCTCATCTGCATTTTCGTCTGTGGCCGTACCGCATCCAGTCAGCAGAAAAGCGGCGAATGTGACACAGCCAATATAACGTGTCCAACATGTCATGTGTTTCCCTCCTCTTTCTGATAGAAATTTCAAACTGGATATTCCTGCATCACATACAGGTGCTTTTCCCTTTAATGAATTAGACGGCATGAAATGGAAATGGTTACAAAAAGCGGGGGAATCGAATGGGGCGATTGCTAAAAAGTGAAAAACGGAATGGTCATCTAGTAACCATCCCGTTTGATAAATTGAATTATCCTATGATTTTATAATTTTTATGGTTTACGACTGTTTTTTGTTCAAGCTCCAAATCACGATAATTTTCCATATACGTGACGTCCACGATTACTGAGTTCTCGTTCACTTTCTCGACGATTCCTTTTAAGCCTTCTCTAAATTCAATGATATTTCCAACTTCCGCTTTCTTCATGGTAATCATCCTTTCCCATTTTGTTTCCAATGATCAAAAAGTAACAATGGAGTAATTGGATTATTCGAACATCTTGCCGTTTAGATTTTGACGTGGGAAGTGCTAGTAAGAGAATTAGTTATCTCTTATGTCGGTACAGTAAGCTAAACTTTTAAAAGGAGGTACGATTCTTGTAATGGAGCGTTGTAAAGATGTGGCATAATTTGGTATATCTTGCAAACGCAGTTATGCGTACCAGTATGTAATTATATGTACAAAAAATGCCAATCATTTTACATTATGATATTTTAATATACAGTTTGCACTATTTTAAAGCATTCGTAAAGAATAATGTAGTAAGTGGGCAACAAAAAATTCCGATTTATATTAAGTGGCAAGTTTATGTTAAAATGAAAGCGGAATTTCTCCTGTCTGAAAATGATGGAACATTCGATAATTAAGGAGGATAATATATGAATGCAGAGGAAGCAAAAGAAGTACTCGATAAATTGGCAAATCGGGAAATGGAAGAGTTCCGGATAACAAAAGAAGAATTTTTAGCTTTTCGTGAGGTTCTTGTTAATAGGGATGACTTTAAACATTTTCGGGGGAATGCTCAACATAACGGTGTGATAATTTATACGTATTTAGAAGAAGCAAGAAGTTGATGGATGTATAATTGGGGGTGGCTCATGATTGAGCCGCCCCCAATTATTTATAATGGAAAAATCAATTGTTTCCTTAATTTATTTAAAGCGGACTTTCTCCATGATTTGACGGCTGCAGCAGTAACTTGATATATCTCAGCTATTTCAGTCACGGTTTTATTTTCAAGGTATGTCTGTAAAAGCCAGCGTTGCTGATTCAGTGTCAATCCTTCCGTATAGGTTAATATATTTTCGATCGCAAATGCCTCTTCATGCATTGAAAAAGGATCTTTAATCATCTCTAATAGGAAGGAATCAAAGGGTTCGGTACGGATTTCATATTTATGATGATGCTTTAATTCGTTCAGAATTTTGCCTTTGATTACCGTATAGGCATAGTTGGAGAATTGTCCGTATTCCTCATTGAAATTCCCTAATGACTCCCATAAAGCGATCAAGCCTACTTGAAAATATTCTTCCTTATTTTTATAGATGGAAAGTGAGCGGATAATATGATGGATCATCGGGGTGAATTCTTCCGTTAGCGCTGAGAAATCTTTCATTAAGCAAGTCACCTTTAGAAAGTGCACTTTCCTGTATTCCCGGGTGCTTCTACCATAAATAAATCGATCGGATAAAGCCAAATGGCATAACCGAAAAATGGCGGTAATAACAAGTGGGTTTTAAAGGAGCTAAGAGAACCTTTTTGATAAGAAAAGGATAATTAAGGAAATACTGAGTGTGTGGGACCAAATGAAAAAACACATCCTAAGATTGGATGTGCCGAAACATCATGTTCCGTTTGTCGACAAGGGTAGTTTGGAATGGCCTCATTTAAAACAAGGATATATTTTATAGTTCAACTTTGATTTCCACTTCATCATCTGGGAGCCTCCTCGGCACGCCTGCGGGGGTCCCCCTCAGACCGCTTTTCCTGCAGGAGTCTCGTACCTTCCGTTCCAATCAACTTTGTTTTAAAACATAGAAATCCTTTTGTCCACAGTTTTTTGAGGCGGTGTAAAATTTAGATTTCCACTTCAGGCACTCGCTTTCCGCGGGTGTTCCGGGAGCCCCTCGGCGCTCTTTAAGCCTGTGGGGTCTCCCTTGCCACGCTTTTTCCGCAGGCGGTCAGGGAGCCTCCTCGGCGCGCCTGCGGTGTCTCCCTTAGAACGCGCTTTTCCCCGCAGGAGTCTCGTACCTTCCGTTCCAATCAACTTTGTTTTAAAAGATAGAAATCCTTTTGTCCGCAGTTTTTTTGAGGCGGTGTAAAATTCAGATTTCCACTTCAGTCACTCGCTTTCCGCGGACGTTCCGGGAGCCTCCTCGGCACGCCTGCGGGGGTCCCCCTTGCCACGCTTTTTCCGCAGGAGTCTCGTACCTTCCGTTCCAATCAACTTTGTGTTTTAAAAGARAAAACAGCTGGCTTGTCTTATTCCGAACCCTATATAAGACTAGTATATCCTGTACTAATTAATGGATGGAGAAATTTGCTACACTCCAGCCGAATAACTGGCTGGCCGAGACCCCGCAGGCGCTTGCGTCGAGGAGGCTTGGCAGACAGTCGGCGGAAGGGGAGCGGATTTTTGAAATAATAAAACCAATGTATTTGTTAACTTTGCGATTTTCTGAATCCAGCATCCTGTGCGTCTTTTTCAGTACAAAACATTTCTTCTGGTTTAGTTATTTCGTAATATTGGCCCGAAGGAATGTGATAAATTTTATTGCCTTTGGAATTTATATTCCCTTTAATTTGCGGGTTATTGCAAGACCCAGTGGGCTTTTCCACGGATGCTTCTTTTGACTTCGAATCATCGAACCCTTTTGAAGTTGCATAGTTTTCAATTGACCAAATACCGATTTCGTCTTGTTGGGCTTGTTTTTGAATATTTTCCAATTCATCAAGGTATTTCGTGTTCGGTGCATAAACATAGGCTACCCTCGCCAGTCCTTTTTCTAGCAGGAGTTTATTCACCATTTTACCATCTACATAAAAATAGGCCAGCAGCCGGCCGTATTTATCTCTTTCACCTATGCCGGTTTCTACTTCCACTTTAGAGCCCGAAGGCATGAGTTCCTTGGCGAACTTGCTTGCTTCAGGTCCAAAAGGCTGAACGGGCTTGGATGGGTGCACGGTTTCTGGAGTATCTATCAACAGGAGCCTGACCGTTTCTTGATTTCCATTAGTCATTTTGATTTTTACTGTATCTCCGTCAATAACTTTGATGATCTCGGCAGTGAATGTCTTGCCTTTTTCTTCATTTGAAGAATCCGCACTGGAACGGGTGTCTTCGTTGGAAAGTGAATCTTCCTGTTTGGATTGATTGATCACGTTATCTGAAGCTGCCTGGCAGCCAGACAACGTGATTAGGCAAAGTGCAGTAAGGAGAAAAACATTCAGGTAAGAATGTAAAAAGGAATTTCCGTTCATGATAAGTCCCTCCATTTATTAAGGTGTTCCACGTCTTCATGGATATATTCGGCAGGAATAATACTAACCTATAAAAATGCGAAAGAAAATGAAAATCTTTACATGCATCGCTACCCCATATCAGGATAGTTTCTTATAATGATATCGTGGAGTAAGGGAGGCAGGCGGGTAAAATGATATTCAGGCTAGAAAATATTAAATATAAAGGGATTTTGAATATTGATGATTTGGAAATACCGGCGTGTATGGTTACTTGTTTGACTGGGGAAAGCGGTTCAGGAAAAACCTCGCTGCTACGGTTATTGAACAGGATGGATGACCCGGATAGCGGTTCGATTTATTATCAGGATCAGTTGCTGGATGAATTCAACCCGATAGAGCTCCGGCGTAAAGTCACAATGCTTTCTCAGGCACCATTCACTTTACCGGGTACGATTGAAGAAAATCTTCAGATTGGCCTGGAATTGACGGAACGGGAAAGAAAGGATAAAGAAGAATTGGTTAAAGCACTTGAAACGGTCCAGTTACAGAAGTCCTTAGACGAGGGTGCGGAATATCTTTCTGGCGGGGAGAAACAGAGACTGGCACTGGCGAGGTTACTTTTATTAAACCCCGACGTGTATTTATTGGATGAGCCGACTTCAGCTCTTGATGAGGAAGCCGAGCTGACGGTCATGGGGCGTTTTTTAGAAGAAGTGAAGCGGGAAAAAGGAACGGTCATCATGATAACCCATTCAAAACAGCTGGCGGACATGTGTGCTGAGCATAGGATCGTTCTGAAAAAGGCGAAGGAGAGTGACTATTAATGGAGTCGAATGGGATAATAGATATTGAGTTCTGGCGTCTTTGTGCGGCCTACGTGTTTGTAGTGATTCTGCTCATAATCGTGAAGTGGCGCGGGATTACACGGGAAAAGCAAATCATGCTCGCCACGGTGCGGATGACTGTCCAACTCATTCTCGCAGGATATGTTTTGACATATATCTTTGAAAATCCCCACCCATTACTTTCTTTAKGATTTTTATGTGCGATGGCCCTATTTTCCATCCATAATATTTTTAAGCAAGTGTCCCATACTCTTAATAAGAAAATCAAAAGGATCGTTATCTTAAGTATGTTGTCAGGTCCCATGGCTGCCTTGTTTTATTTTAATGTGGTCGTGATTCATTTCACGCCATGGTATGAGCCGAGGTACTTCATTCCAATTGCAGGGATGATCGTGGGGAATGCCATGACCGGAGTGACATTGGCGCTTAAGAACCTTCATGAAGGGATAAGCGGTAATCGTGAAAGGGTAGAAGCGATGTTGATGCTTGGAGCGACTCCAGCGAGGGCTGTGAAGAAATATGTGGATGCTGCATTCGACTCGGCTGTGCTCCCGACTTTGAACAATATGCTCGGGATGGGGATTATCTTCCTTCCAGGAATGATGACAGGGCAAATCATTTCGGGGATAAGCCCGCTAATTGCTATTGAGTACCAGATTGCGATTTTGATTGGAATTCTCGGAAGTGTTTCATTAACGGTGGTCCTTTTCATTATGCTGAGTTTCAGGGCTTTTTTTACCAAAAATGCACAGCTGTCCATTTAATCATTGAAGAATCTGAAAAGTAATAGTTGCAGTTCCATCTATATTTTTGTACTATTTTGTAGGTACCAATAGTTTTGGTTTGTTTGTTGGGAATGATAATGCTATCCTGATAAGGAAAAGGGCATTTCTTTTTTCATTTGGATAGAGAAAACCCCTTACATAACCTATTTTTGTTAATTTATCTTAAAGGAGATTGATCTATATGGTAGAAAAAACATTTACAGTAACTGCAGAAACAGGAATTCACGCGCGTCCGGCAACATTGCTAGTACAAGCTGCAGGAAAATTTGATTCAGAAATAAACCTTGCATATAAAGAGAAAAAAGTGAACCTTAAGTCCATTATGGGTGTAATGTCCCTAGGTATCGGCAAAGGTGCGGAAATTACGATTTCTGCTGAAGGAAGCGATGAAAATGATGCACTGAACACACTTGCTGAAACGTTGAACAGAGAAGGATTAGCAGAATAATGTCCACTTTGATTAGTGGAATAGCAGCTTCAAACGGAATAGCCATCGCTAAAGCCTATCGACTGACTGAGCCAGATTTATCGATTGTAAAAAGAAGCATAGAAGATGTTGGGGCGGAAATATCCCGTTTTAAGGAAGCTATTCAAAAGTCAATAAATGAATTGGAAATAATCAGGGATAAAGCCGAAAAGGATCTAGGGGCCGATAAAGCCGCAATCTTTGACGCGCACCTGCTTGTTTTGGCTGATCCGGAACTTATCACTCCAATTCAGGATAAAATACAATCAGAAAACGTCAACGCAGAGTTTTCCTTAAATGAAACCGCAAGCATGTTCATTACGATGTTTGAACAAATGGATAATGAATACATGAAGGAACGAGCAGCGGATATCCGTGACGTCACGAAACGGGTGCTGTCACATCTTTTAGGTGTTCATATTCCTAATCCGAGCATGATTGCTGAAGAAGTGATCATCATTGCGGAGGATTTGACTCCATCCGATACAGCACAGTTGAATCCGGCATATGTTAAAGGATTCACGACCGATATCGGTGGACGTACATCCCATTCAGCCATAATGGCCCGTTCATTGGAAATTCCAGCAGTCGTTGGAGCGAAGTCAGTGACCTCTTCCATTGAAAATGGTGACTTGGTCATAATTGACGGGTTAAAGGGTGAAGTCCACATCAATCCCACTCCTGAACTCGTGAAACGCTACGAAGAGGAGCAGGAAGCCTATGCCAGGCAAAAAGCTGAGTGGGCGAAACTTGTTCATGAAAAAACCGTTACGAATGATGGCCACCATGTGGAATTGGCAGCCAATATTGGCACGCCGAAAGATCTGGAGGGCGTACATCAAAATGGCGGTGAAGGCATCGGGTTATATCGTACGGAATTTCTTTATATGGGCAGAAATGACTTTCCAAGTGAAGAAGAACAGTTCGAAGCATACAAAGCTGTGCTGGAAGGAATGTCAGGGAAGCCTGTAGTCGTCAGAACGCTTGATATAGGCGGAGACAAGGAGTTGCCTTATTTAGAGCTTCCTAAGGAAATGAACCCTTTCCTTGGCTACCGTGCGATTCGCCTTTGCTTAAATGAGCAGGAGATTTTCCGGACCCAGCTGCGTGCCCTGCTTCGTGCAAGCATTTACGGGGATTTGAAGATCATGTTCCCGATGATTGCAACACTGGCTGAATTCCGCGAAGCTAAAGCCGTCTTGGCTGAAGTCAGGCAGGAATTGCTTGATAATGGTATTCAAGTTGCCGAAAAGATTGAAGTCGGAATCATGGTTGAAATCCCTTCAACTGCAGTGATGGCGGATATATTTGCTAAGGAAGTCGATTTCTTCAGCATAGGCACTAATGACTTGATTCAGTATACGATGGCCGCTGACCGAATGAATGAGAGAGTATCTTATTTATATCAACCATACAATCCAGCGATTTTACGCTTGGTTAAAATGGTCATAGATGCAGCTCATAAAGAAGGGAAATGGGCTGGTATGTGCGGGGAAATGGCTGGAGATGAAGTGGCCATCCCGATTTTAATCGGATTGGGCCTTGATGAATTCTCAATGAGTGCCACTTCGATTTTAAAAGCACGTTCTTTAATTAGCCAACTTTCGCTTGAAGAGATGAAAAAATTATCTCAGGAAGTTCTGGGGCTGGACACGAATGATAATGTGAAAGAAGCGGTTGTTAACGCTTTGAAGAAATAATTAAAATCAGGAAAACAGCACCCCATCCATTAGAACCTTCGGATGGGGTGATGTCCTGTAATTCTTGTTTACTTTAAAGAAAAAATGTTTATTGCACCAAAATAGGGGTAAATAAAAAGCAAGCACAGTTGTTTAGCTCTTTTAGGGCAGCTGACATTCTCATTTCCCCCTTTGAAGCCGGTTGGTTATCCAGCCGGCTATTTTTTTTGCAAATAAAAAATCACAAGAATGATTATTCGGATTTTTCACTTTACGGTTATAACGATATAATGGAATTATATTTTTAAGAAGATGGAGGTTAGATATAATATGGAATTACATTTGGAAAAGAAAAACGCCTTGATTTTAGCTTCAAGTCAAGGTTTGGGGATGGCTATGGCAGCCGAATTGGTTAAAGAAGGAGCAAATGTCATGCTAGCCAGCCGTGATGGGGAAAAGCTAGCCGCCGTACAAAGGGAATTATCACAGCTTGGGACGGGTAAAGTTTCTTATAAGGTAACGGATATAACAAAAGCTGAAGATATTAAAAGCCTGGTTGCGCAAACCGCTGAAGAATTCGGCGGTATCGATATTCTTATTAATAATGCCGGAGGTCCTCCAGGAGGTTCTTTTTCAGATTTCAATGATGAAGAATGGCAACAATCTTTTGAACTTAATTTACTAAGCTTCATAAGGACGATTCGTGAGAGCTTGCCACATTTAAAAAAACAAGGCGGGAAAATCGTTAATATTGCTTCTTCATCCATTAAGGAACCGATTCCAGGACTGATATTATCGAATAGATGCGGGACGGCTATCGTTGGTTGGTCGAGGA